>DASSJR010000111.1:0-3876 GCA_035691135.1 Nocardioides sp.
GAGACTCGACTTCCCTGACTATCTCGAACACATCCGCGCCGAGTCACGACGCTTCCGCGACGTTCTCGCGACCTGCGACCCCGAAGCGCGCGTGCCCGGGTGCCCGGAGTGGAATGCCGCCGACCTGCTGTGGCACCTCGCCGAGGTGCAGTGGTTCTGGGCCAAGACCATCCGGACCCGCCCGCTCGGGCCGGACGAGGACGAGCCCGGGCCGGAGCGGCCGGCCGACTACGACGACCTGCTCAAGGCTTTCGACGAGTACTCCTCCGCCCTCGTCTCCGAGCTCGAACAGGCCGACCCGGCCGACGAGGCATGGACCTGGTCGTCGGAGCAGACCGTCGGCTTCACCTTCCGCCGCCAGGCACACGAGGCATTGATCCATCGCCTCGACGCCGAGCAGACCGCAGGTGACGTCACCCCGCTCGACACCGGCCTCGCGGCCGACGGTGTCGAGGAGGTCCTCGACGTGATGTACGGCGCCTCGCCGGAGTGGGCAACGTTCAGCCCCCTCGACCACCGGATCCGCATCGACATCACCGACACGGGCGAGTCGATCTGGGTGCAGCTCGGCCGCTTCCGTGGCACCGACCCCAAGGACGACGTTCACTACGACGATGACGACATCCGGGTCATCGACGACCCCGGCGTCGAGCCGGATGCCGTGATCAGTGGCGACGCCGCCACCCTGGTGACCCGCTTCTGGCGGCGTGGCGACGGCGCGGAGATCCACCTCGCCGGCGACCTCAAGATCGTCGACCACTTCCGCCAGGTCATCCACCAGCCCATTAACTGATCGCGACCGCGACAGCGGACGCGATCGCTGGTGGTTGAGCAGCGACCGCGGCTGAGGAACGAAGCCGCGACGGAGCGTGTCGAAACCCGGTGAGCCGAGAGGCAACCTCGGCGACTAGGTCCGCTGGACCGCGCCCGTCCGTTCGGCTGCCAGCGCGACCGCGGCATCGCGGGCTGCACCGGCCTCCCTCTCGGTGAGGGTGCGATCAGGCGCCCGGAAGCGCAGCGCGAAGGCCAGCGACTTCTTCCCCGGGCCTGCCTGGTCGCCGGTGTAGAGGTCGAAGAGCCGGACCGACTCCAGCAGCTCTCCCCCGCCCTCCCGCAGGGCGGCCTCCACGTCGGCGGCCGGGACGGACGCGTCGACCACGAGCGCGACGTCCTCCTTGGCGGCCGGGTAGTTGGAGAAGGACGGGGCCGGCACGACCGCCTGGGCCCGCTCGAGCAGCACGTCGAGGTCGATCTCGGCCGCGGCGCTGCGCGCAGGCACGCCGTAGGCCTGGCAGACCCGCGGGTGCAGCTCGCCTGCGTGGCCCACGAGCACGTCGCCGACCCGGAACTCCGCGCAGCGGCCGGGGTGCCAGGGAGCCCTCGCCTGGGCCCGGACGGTGACGGGCACGCCGAGCGCGTCGGCCACCTCACGGACGGCGCCCACCGCCTCGGCCCACCCGGCCTCGCGGCCCTCGCCCCACCAGCCGGCGCGTTCCCGCTGTCCGCCGAGGACGACCGCCAGGTGCAGCGGCTGGTCCGGGAGCGCCTTGTCCAGCTCGTCGAGCTCGCCGTCGGTGGGGCGCCGGTCGACCGGCAGGATCGGGGCGGGTGCGGCGGCCCGCGGCAACGTCACTGTCGCGGACTCGAACAGCGCGACGTCGGGGTTGCCGCGTCCCGCGTTGCGGGCGGCGGCCTTCAGCAGCCCCGGCAGCAGGGTGGTCGTCATCGCCGGCTCCTCCGACGACAGGGGGTTCGCCAGCCGCAGGGTGGTCCGGCGCTCGTCGTCGGCGGGGAGTCCCAGGTCATCGAACTCACGGGCGCCGACGAACGGGAAGCTGACCACCTCGACGTACCCGGCCCCGGCCAGCGTGCGCCCGACCCGGCGCCGCAGCCGCTGTCCGCGGGTCAGTCCCCCGCCCGAGGGCGCCGGCGGCAGCACTGAAGGAACCTGGTCGTAGCCCTGGACCCGGGCGACCTCCTCCACCAGGTCGAACGGGTCGGCCAGATCGGGGCGCCACGGCGGCACCGTCGCGGTCAGCCGGTCGCCCTCGACCGCGACGTCGCAGCCGACGGCCTCGAGATGAGCCACGGCGGTCTGGGGCGGGATGTCCATCCCGGTGACGCGGGCGGCCAGGTCGACCGCGGCCGAGACGGTGCGGCGCTCGGGTGGCGCGCCGACGACGGTCACCCCGTCCTCGATCGTGCCGCCCCCGAGCTCGGCGAGCAGCTCGACGACCCGGTCGGCAGCGGCGGCGGGCAGCTCCGGGTCGACTCCGCGCTCGAAACGCCGCGAGGCCTCGGACGGAAGCTTGTGACGTCGCTGGGTGCGGAAGATCGAGGGGGGATGCCAGTTCGCCGCTTCGACCAGGATGTCGGTCGTGGTGTCGGACAGCTCGGTCGTCTCGCCGCCCATCACCCCGGCAAGGCCGATCGGGCCGGAGTCGTCGGTGATCAGGAGGTCCTCGGTGGAGACGTCGCGGACGGCGCCGTCCAGCGTGGTGACCTTCTCCCCCGTGCGGCCACGCCGGACCACGATCGGACCTGCCAGCAAGCTGGCGTCGAAGCCGTGGATCGGCTGGCCGGTCTCGAGCATGACGTAGTTGGTGATGTCGACCCCCAGCGAGATCGAGCGCACCCCGCACTGGGCCAGCCGCCGCACCATCCAGTCGGGCGTGGGCGCCGCCGCGTCGAAGCCGGAGACCGAGCGGGCCACGAAGACCGGGCAGCCGTCGGGGTCCTCGACGACGACCGGGTAGCCGCGGTCGTTGGCCGTCGGCGGCGTTCGGTCGGCCGGGTCGCGGAAAGGTACGCCGAAGCCGAGGGCGGCGTCACGGGCGATGCCGCGCAGGGAGAGCGCGTAGGCGCGGTCCGGGTTGATCTCGAACTCGATGACCGTGTCGTCCAGGCCAAGCACCGGGCGGGCGTCCTGCCCGGGCTCGCCGGCGCCCGCCGGCAGCACGATGATGCCTTCGTGGTCCTCGCCGAGCCCCAGCTCGCGGGAGGAGCAGATCATGCCCGCGGACACGTGGCCGTAGGTCTTCCGGGCCGAGATCTCGAAGTTGCCGGGCAGCACCCCCCCGGGAAGGATCACCACGACGAGGTCGTCGACCTCGAAGTTGTGGGCACCGCAGACGATGCCCTGCGGCTCGCCGGTTCCGTTGGCATCACCGACGTCGACGGTGCACCAGCAGATCGTCTTGCCGTTCTTCTGCGGCTCCTTCTCCAGCGTCAGGACGCGCCCGATCACGAGCGGGCCGGAGATCTGCTCACCGGCCGAGGCCAGCGCCTCCAGCTTGAGCCCGAGCATGGTCAGCCTGCGGGCCAGCTCGGCCGGCGTCACGTCGGCGGGCAGGTCGACGTACTCGCGAATCCACGAGACGGGGGCACGCATGGGTCTAGATCTCCGTTCCGAAGGCCGAGCTGAAGCGGACGTCGCCCCAGAACAGGTCGCGCAGGTCCTCGACCCCGTGGCGGAACATCAGGGTGCGGTCGATCCCCATGCCGAACGCGAAGCCGGTGTAGCGCTCGGGGTCGACGCCGCAGGCGACCAGGACCCGGGGATTCACGACGCCGCAGCCGCCCCACTCGATCCAGCCCTCGCCCTTGCAGGTGCGGCAGGTCGCGCCGTGCTCGTCGACGCGGGCACCCCGGCAGACGAAGCAGACCAGGTCGACCTCGGCGCTCGGCTCGGTGAACGGGAAGTACGACGGTCGGAAGCGCGTGGTGATCCCCTCCCCGAACATGGTGGTGGCGAAGTGGTCGAGGGTGCCCTTGAGGTGCGCCATGGTGATGCCCTCGTCGACGACCAGCCCCTCGACCTGGTGGAACATCGGGCTGTGGGTGGCGTCGAACTCGTCGGTGCGCAGGACCCGGCCC
>DASSJR010000112.1:0-16901 GCA_035691135.1 Nocardioides sp.
CCGCGCGAGGCTGGAGGCGGCACTCACAGCAGGAGACCGCGGCTCAGCCGGTGTGACGCACTTCAGGTTCGGTTGTCAGATCACTGGTCAGGACGACGCACCAGAGGCGCATGCAGATGGCCGAAGGGCCCTGCCCAGACCGGGAGAGCAGCGCGAGCCAGAACGAGACAACCGACCGCCCGAAGTCATCGGAGACGGACATGACCCTCGCGACGAGGTCTGAGCGCGACCATCCCCGCGCAAGACGGGTGAGAAAGATCCGACGGTTCGTCGGGGGCTTCTACCTGACCATGGCAGGGATCAACGCAGGGCTCGTCTTCGCCGACCCCGGCAGCTATCAGCACTTCGCCGACGGTGCCTACCTCGACTTCGTGACCGAGCAGTGGAACGTCATCGTCATGGCGAACCCGACCTTCTGGGGCTCGCTGCTCGCGGCCGGCGAGATCCTTCTCGGCGTCCTGCTCCTCAGCGGTGGCTCAGCCGTCCGGGTCGGGTGGGTGGGTGTCATTGCCTTCCACGTGCTGCTCATGCTGTTCGGACCGGGCACCTGGCTGTGGTGCATCCCCGCCCTGGCCGTCCTGGTTCTTGCGGCCCGCGCGGACTGGCCACAGCTTGCCGTCGCGGAACCGACGAAGGCACGGCACGTCCAGCCAGCTCACTGATCCTGACGGCGACCCCCAGATCGCCGACCGTCTCGCTGGCTCTTCTCGCTGCCGGCAGTGTCGCGACCCGTCATCGCCGCAGCCCTCCCGCCCCTCATGGCCCGTGGTGAGCGAGACCTGCCCTCGGCAGCGGACCGTTGGCCACCGTGGTCCAGGACCTGTTGCGCCTGTCATCTAATCCGCGTGGCTGGTCCTAGTCCCGGATGCACCAGGTTTCGGGACCAACAGCCCATGCGCCGCGGGCCCATCGCACCTGCCGACGGTCGAGCGCCGGCGCAACGATCGAAAGGCACGCAGGGACCGGCAGCTACCGAGGTGGGCGGGAAATGGCGAGGACACAGAGCGAATTGAGCAAGACCACCGCCAGGGAGCTGATCACGCCACCGGTCCACCTGCTCGGGATGTCGGCACTTCTCGGGGTCGTTTCCGCGCTCGCAGCCGCTGGCACATTGTTCATCCCCGACGTTCTCTCCGGACCCGCCGTCATGAGCGGCTCCGCCCGCGGCACGGCTCTGGTCGTGCTGCTCGCAGCGGTGCCGACCCTCGCAGGCTCTGTGCTGGCTGCCCGACAAGGCTCAACCCGCGGCCTGGCCGTCTGGCTGGGAGTCGCGGCGTACCTGGCCTACAACGGGGTGATGTTCTGCCTCGCCACCCCGTTCAACCGGCTGTTCCCGCTCTACGTCGCCATGTTGTCACTGAGCATCTTCCTGCTGGCCGGATTGGCGATCCACGCGGCAGAGGTGGGTCGCCACCTGTCGGACGCTCGTGGTCCCGGATGGGTCGCGGTGTACATCTGGGTGGTCGTCGCTCTCAACAGCCTTCTCTGGCTCCGCGGTGTCGCTTCCGCGGTGGTCGCGGACGAGCCGACCTCGTTCCTCGACGGCACCGGACTGACCACGAACCCTGTCTACGTCCAGGACCTGGCGTTCTGGCTCCCGGTCATGGCCTGGCTTGCCTACAGCCTCGTCACGGCACCGCGGGATCGCCTGGTCCTTGTCGGCGGTGGGCTGGTCTTCTGGGTGATCGAGGGCCTCGGTGTGGCCGTCGACCAGTGGATGGGGTACCGAGCCGATCCGACTACGGTCTGGGCCACGGCCGGCGCCGCCTGGCTCTTTGTCGCAACGACCATCATCGGGTTGGTCCCCGCCTGGGCCGTCCTGCGGCAGCTCCCACGGAGTTGTGACTGAAGCGGGCTCAGGTCTGCGCGCGCAGCTGGCGGGGGATACCGGCGTTCACTGGGCTGGCCTCCGCCAGGCGGACCTTGACGTCAACGAGGACGACACCGGTGGGCGTGCACATCACCGGGTTGAAGTCGAGCTCCGCGACCTCGGGAACGTCGACCGAAAGCTCGCCGAGCGCCACCAGGACACGCTCCAGGCGATCAGTGTCGGTACGGGCGGCTCCTCGATAGCCGTCGAGCATCGGCCAGGTGCGCAGGGACCTGATCGCGCGCGCGGCGTCCCGTTGTGTGAACGGCGGCAACAAGAAGGCGCGATCGTCGAGGATCCCGGTGGCGATCCCACCGGCAGCCACCATGACCAGCGGCCCGAAACCGGGATCGCGGACCACGCCCAGTGCGATCTCGACCCCGCTCACGACCGGCTGAACGAGCACGGCCACCTCTGCACGCCCGAGCTCGTCCTCGAAGGCGCGGGTGGCCGCGATGACCTCTGCAGCCGACTCGAGCCCGACCCGGACCAGTCCGCGATCGGTCTTGTGCACGATGTCCCGGTCCGCGACCTTGACCGCCACTGGGAACCCGAGCGCGCCGGCCAGCTCCGATGCTTCCAGCGGATTCGCGGCGATCCCTCCCACGGGGGTCAGGCCGTACGGCTCCAGCAGCCTCGTGGCGTCGTCGGGACGCACCCAACCGGTCTTCCCTGAGGTAGTCACCAACTCTCGCGCGATGGCGCGCGCGGCGGATGCGCGCTCCGTGTTGTGTGCCGCGGGCTCGGCTTGAGGCGCCCGCCTCCACTCGGCGTACGTCGCCGCGAGGGCGATGGCCTCGATCGCATGGTCGACCGCGTGGTAGACGGTCACATCCGGGACCTGGCCACCGAGGCCGCCCAGGCCGACCAGGACGACGGGCTTCTCGGGGCGGATCCTTCGGGCCCGCGCGGTTGCGTCGACCAGAGGCTCGGCCGGCGCGACGCTGGTCGGCACCAGGACAACGAGCAGGGTGTCGACCTGGTCACTGTCCAGGAGCGGTTCGACGACGCCGGTGAGGTTGTCCGCGACTGCCCCGGCCCCGAGGTCGATCGGGTTACTGGTCCCGGTGGTGCCCGACACCAGCCCGTCGAGACGGGCCCGAAGCTCGACTGGCAGTTCCGGGACCAGAAGGCCGTGGGCGTCGGCAGCGTCTGCCGCAAGCACGCCCAACCCCCCGGCGTTGCTGACGATGGCCACCTTCCGTCCCGCCGGAAGTGGCTGCTCGGAAAGAAGGAGCGCGGTCCGGCCCATGGCCTCGGCGCTGCGGCAGGCGAGGACCCCAGCCTGCGCCAGGAGAGCGTCGACGCCGACCGCAGGAGAAGCGGCTGCGGCGGTGTGCGAGGCGCCGGCACGTTGGCCGCCGGCGGATCGTCCGCCGATGACCGCCAGTAGGGGCTTTCGCTCGGCGAAGCGACGGGCCAGCCTCGCGAACTTCGGAGCGTTGCCGAAGGACTCCAGGTACAGGGCCGCGGCGGTGACCTGGGGGTCGTCGACCCAGGCGGCCAGGAGGTCGTTGCCTGACACGTCCGCCTTGTTGCCCAACGAAATGAACGTGTGGACACCCAGGCCGAGCTCCCTCGCCACGTCGAGCAGGGCGATCCCCACTCCGCCGGACTGGGAAGCCACAGCCAAGCCGCCGGCCGGGGGATCGCTGAGGGAGAAGGTCGCGTTCAGGCTGATGCTGGGGTCGTTGCACATGACGCCGAGACAGTTGGGCCCGACCAGCCTCATGTCGTTGCAGCGCGCGATCCGGACCATCTGGCGCTGAATCTCGGCTCCCTCGGGTCCGAGCTCTGCGAGCCCGGAGGAGATGACGACCACCGAGGATGCCCCTGCGTCCGCTGCGTCCTTGACTGCGGAGAGCACGCGGATCGCGGGGACTGCGATGATCGCCAGGTCGACGTGCTCGGGGATGTCGGTCAGCCGGGGGAATGCCGGAACCCCATCGATGGAGGGAACTTCGGGGTGGACGACGAACACGCGTCCCCGAAATCCTCCTTCCCTGATGGACGAGAGCACGGCGTGGCCAAGCCCAGCCCCCTCGCGCCGGACTCCGACGACCGCAACGGTCTCGGGGCGCAGCAGCGGAGCGAGGGAGCGTGCCTCTGAGACCGACTCGCGCAGGTCGGCAGCCGCGATCGCCCTCGCTGACGCTTGTGTGCTCATCTCCACCGAGACGACTCCGGCCTGGCTCTTCCGGGAGATGTCGAAGCCGACGTCGTTGAAGACCCGGATCATCGCGGCATTCTCCGGTAGGACCTCGGCCACGAAGCGACGGACACCTCGGTCACGGCAGGCCGCAGCAAGGTGCTCCAGGAGCAGACTCCCCAGACCATGTCCGTGTTCTTCGTCCGACACGAGGAAGGCGACCTCGGCCGAGTCGTGATCGGCGCGCTCGGCCGTCGCCAGAGCGACGATGCGGTCGTGCACGGTTGCGACGAGCGTCGCCACGGTGTCGCCGGTCCCGCGGACCAGATGCTCGACGTAGCGGTGTGCGGCCTCGCGATTGAGGGAGAAGAACCGCAACCGGAGGCTGTCGTCGTCCACCTCCTGATGGAGGGCGATCAGCTCCGCCTCGTCCTCCGGGGCCATCGGGCGGATGGACGCGATCCTTCCGTCTGCCAACAGCACATCGGCTGACCGAGCGACGATTCCCTGGGTCATGGCTCACCTCCAAGGCACATCCTGCGGTGATCCGAACCTACCCCGCAGGGTCGTTGGGCCCTTGCCGAAAGCCCCAAGGTCCCTGTCCGTGACCTTCTGGCCCGCGAAGACTGAGGGTGACAAGGCAAGAGACGAAGGAGTGGGTTCGAGTGTTGGTACGCGAGGTCATGACCAGCCCGGCCATCACGGTGCTCCAGAGCGCGGCCGTGAAGGATGCCATCCAGCTGCTCGAGCGCCACTCGATCGCGGCCATGCCTGTGGTCGACGACGTGGGGCGACTGGTCGGCGTGGTGAGCGAGGCCGATGTGATCAGGGAGATGGTCGTCCCGGATCAGCGAGCACATGAGCGCCCGGTCCGGCTGACCGCGCCCCCGTTCCGCTCCCGGGTTGCCGACATCATGAGCACCCACCTGCTCACCGTCCCCAGCGACACGGAGCTGGCGAAAGCAGCGGACCTGATGACCAGCACCGCGGTCAAGAGCCTTCCGGTCGTCGATCGCGGACAGGTAGTCGGCGTCATCAGCCGGCGCGACATCATCCGGCTGCTCTCCCGGGAGGATCCCCGGATCGAGGCCGAGATCGATGAGCTGCTGCGCCAGGCCGGAATGGACTGGCTGGTCGAGGTCACTGACGGCGTTGCCGTGGTGTACGGCCCGGCTGACGAGCGGGAGCGGGAGCTGGCCCGGGTGCTGGTGTGCACGGTCCCCGGGGTCGTCGGCGTTCACTTCTCCACACACAGCGTGTAGCGATGCCCCTTCATGACGTTGTTCGGCGACACCCCACGGCCAGCTTCGTCGCGATCGGCTGTGCGATCTCCTGCGGATGGTGGGTGTCCTTCGTCCTTCGAGGTGACACCGTCCGGCAGGGGGATCCGTGGCCGACGGAGTCGATCGGGCTGCTCGGACCGGCAGTGGGGGCCATCGTCGTCACCGGGGGAGTGGACGGGAGAGATGGCCCCCGGCACCTGCTCCGCCGGATGGTGAAGGGGCACCTCCCCCTCTCCTTCCTCGCCGACTCGTTCCGGGGTCTCGGGTTCATCCTCGTCGGACGGGCCATCGGCCTCGTGTGCGGTTCGCTCGTGTCGACCTGGAGGTGCGACCGGGCGGGGCACGGCATCCTGGTGGTGGCGCTCTGGCACAGCAGCTACAGCTTCGCCTCCGCCACCGACGCAATGGAAGGCGTCCCAGCAGCAGTGACCAGCGCCGGGGTCATGTTGCTCGCCGTCCTCGTTGCCACTCGAGCCCCAAGCGTCCTCCGTCGACAGGGTCAAGGTGTGAACCGAGCTACCGGGGTGATCCGATGACCGATCCCACGCTGACGTTCCTCGGAGCTGCAGGCACCGTCACGGGCAGCCGATTCCTGCTCGAACGCGACCGCGCTCGGATTCTTGTCGATGCCGGTCTCTACCAAGGCTTGCCTGCCCTTCGGCGGCGGAACTGGGAGCCGTTTCCCGTGGATCCAGCCTCGATCGACGACGTCGTTCTCACCCACGCCCACCTTGACCACACGGGCTACCTGCCGAAGCTGGTCCACGACGGGTTCCGCGGTCGGGTGACGTGCACGTCTGAGACAGCCGAGCTCGCGGCGATCGTGCTCCGCGACAGTGCCCACCTGCAGGAGGAAGACGCCGCCTACGCGAACCAGCTTGGTTTTTCCAAGCATCACCCCGCGCTGCCGCTCTATGACCGCGACGATGTCGAGCGGGCACTGCCCCTCCTCGAGCCGCTCTCCCTCTATACGCCGCTGCAATTCGGTCCGACGAGCAGGGTGACCCTCAGACCAGCTGGACACATTCTCGGCTCATCCACCGCGACGCTCGTGGTTGACGGGCATCGGGTGCTCTTCAGCGGCGACTTGGGTCGACGCCAGCATCCGCTGCTGCGTCCACCCGCGGATCCTCCCCCGGTGGACACCATCGTGGTCGAGTCCACCTACGGAGACCGTTGTCATCCCGCTCCCGACCCATCTGTCCTGGCCGACGCGGTACGCCGCACCGTGGAGCGCGGCGGGAGCGTGCTCATCCCCGCCTTTGCGGTGGACCGCACCGAACTCGTCGTGCTCGAGCTTCGCCGGCTGATGCGATCCGGCGAGGCCCCACGCGTACCCGTCTTCGTTGACAGCCCCATGGCGCTCGCCGCGCTCGACGTCTACAGGCGGGCGATCACCTCGTCGAGCGAGCAGTTGCGTCCCGAGTTCACCGGCGCGCGCGACATCTTCGAACATCGAGACCTTCACGCAACGCACACGGCCGAGGAGTCCAAGCGCCTCAACCGGCCAGCGTTCCCGAGCATCATCATCTCCGCGTCGGGCATGGCAGCCGGCGGACGCGTGGTCCACCACCTCGCCCACCAGCTCCCCGACCACCGCAACACGGTCATCCTCACCGGATTCCAGGCGGAGGGAACACGTGGCCGGCGGCTCCTGGACGGTGCGCGCGAGGTCAAGATCCACGGTCGTTACGTCCCGGTGAGAGCCGAGATCGTGTCCGTGCCCGACTTCTCGGTCCACTCCGACGCCAAAGAGACCATCGGCTGGCTCCAACGTGCCCCGGTAGCGCCACAAACCGTCTACGTCGTGCACGGTGAACAGCCTGCGTCCTCCCGGCTAGCAGAACGCATCCGCTCCGAGCTCGGGTGGTGCGCCATCGTCCCGACGTACGGCGAACGCGTCCTGCTGGACTGACCGTCTGGGCCGGCTCTTGCACGCTCGCGCTCAGCGCCGATCGCAAGGCCGCTCAACCACGGCCCTCATCTTCCGGTCACCCGCGTGCGCCGGTCGGGATCACCGCGACCGGGCAGGTCGCGTGCTCCACGACCGAGGCCGCGACTGAACCGAACAAGACTTCCGAAGCAGCGCCGCCGTGGTGGGATCCGACAACCACCATGTTCATGCGCTTCCCAATTCGCAACAAGCACTCGTCCGGGTGCCCACGAGCCAACAGGGTGTGCACATGGACGTCCGGGTACTTCTCCCGCAGCCCGCTGACGCACTCGGCCAGCAGCAACCGCTGCTGTTCGAGGTCCTCACCCTGACTTTCGACCACGTGCGCGGTTGCGACCGTGGCCCGCACGTCCCAGAAGGCGTGCACGACGGTCAACGGGAGGCGACGCATGGACGCCTGCTGGAACGCGAAGTCGAGCGCGGCTTGCGAGCGTTCCGTTCCGTCCGCGCCGACCAGGATCCCGTGACGTACGAGGCCGGGGTTCCCGGCCCGCACGACCACGACGGGGCAGGCGGCGTGCCGGGTGACGGCGACGCCCACCGAGCCCAGCAGGAGACTGCGAACCGGACCTCGTCCTCGGGAGCCGACGACGACCAGGGCCGCGTCCCGGGCTACCCCCAACAGCACGTCGCGAGGGTCGGCGACACGCAGCAGCTCGTGGACCTCCAGTCCCGGCGCCTTCCGAGCGACCCTTTTGCGGGCGGCCGCCAGCAGTCGCTGTGAAGTCGTCTGTGCGTCCTCGACGCCGATCCTGTTGTCGTGACCATCCTGGTCCAGCCACATCCGTTCCATTGCTCCGACGGCGTGCACAAGCGTGAGTGGTCGGCGTTCGGCAACCGCCTGGTCGATGGCGAACGCCAACGCACGCTCCGACGACATTGAGCCATCCACGCCGACCGCAATCGTGCCGGCCGGAAGCCCGTTGATCTCCATGACGCATTCCTCTCGTTCACGACAGCCCAACGGGCCGCCCGGTTGTCCTGAACCCACTCTCTGCCGCCGGGACCCAAGGTCGTCAGGGCTCAACGCACCGGGCTGATGGGACCAACGGCCCTCCCTGTGGCGACATCTCAGGGGGACGATCGAGAGACGAAGACCGGAGGAGCGGAGGTGCGGCATGTTGGAATCGGTCGAGCTGAGCCGAGCTGAATGCGAGACGTTGCTCCGTGCGGGGGTCGCCGGCCGCGTGGCCCTGGCCGCCCCCGACGGGCCGCACATCGTTCCGATCAACTACTCGGTGGTGGACGACACCATCGTCATGCGGACCTCGCCCTACAGCCTGCTCGGCACGTACGGCAGGAGCGCGATGCTCGCTTTCGAGGTCGACCAGTTCGACTACGAGCACCAGCGAGGCTGGAGCGTTGTCGGCCGAGGTCGTTCGGAGGTCGTGCAGGACGAGGAGGAGCTGGAACACATCCGCGCGGTCTGGTCACCTCGCCCATGGGCCAGCGGCGTCCGGCGGCTGGTCATCCGGCTGCCGCTGCACGAACTGACGGGACGGCGCCTCGGCGACGGGTGGGACCCCCTCAAGGAGAGGCCGGTATTTCGCGTCGTCTGACCAGCCTGAGACCAAGCCCGGCTCTGCATGACACAGGCCCACGGCGTCCCAGAGCTGGTGTGTGCGGATTGGGGCATCGGGACCAATGGCTGTCGGAGAGGGGCCCATCTGCCCTGACCCCGGCCGCCCGTCAGCGAGAACCTCGTGTTGAAGGAACTATCCGAACAAGGAGGGGTCATCATGACCGCCATTCACCACACCGCGCAGCGCGTCGACACCAACGCTGCCGAGCAGCCGACGACGACGGCGTACCGCGTTCTGGCGGTCTTGCGTATCGGGTTCGGCCTCACGTTCCTCTGGGCGTTCTTGGACAAGACGTTCGCCCTCGGGTTCCACACCGGCTATGACGAGGCCGGAAACCTCGACCGATTCGGTGACGCTGCGTGGATCAACGGCGGCAGCCCCACCGAGGGGTTCCTCGCCTTCGGCGCAGACGGCCCGTTCAAGGAGTTCTACAACAGCATCGCCGGAGCCGCTTGGGCGGACTGGCTGTTCATGCTGGGCCTGCTCGGCATCGGCCTGGCGTTGACGCTGGGAGCCGGCATGCGCATCGCGGCCGCTGCCGGTGCTCTGCTGTACGTCCTGATGTGGACCGTCGTCCTGCCTCCGGAGAACAACCCGGTGCTCGATGAGCATCTCCTCGGTGCGGTGACGCTCGTGGCCCTGGCCATGTTCCACGCTGGCGACACCTGGGGACTCGGCCGCTGGTGGTCGCAGAAGCCCCTCGTCAAGAAGCACCCGGTGCTGCGGTAGTCCCCCGACTATCGCGACCGCGGCCGCCTGCTGGGACGGAGCAGGCGGCCGCTGGTGCGCGTTGGGCCAACGCACGAAGCGACCGACCCGCAAGGCTCAGGACTCGGTCAACCAGCTGCTCGGCATCGTCAATGCCATGCTGCTGCTCGCGGGCGTCGTCCCGCGATCCTCGGCATCGCCCTGGAGCCGCGCCCTTGTCGACGAGGGCATCACCGAGCTGCACGGTCGGGACGCTTGGGATTGCCCGACGGCGGCCACGATCCCTGATCTCTCGTCGGGAACGTGCGCCGAGGCATCGCGCGGTGGTCTGGAGGTCTGGAGCGCTTCCTGACCACTGACCCGTGCTGCCTGAGGGCGGGAACACGGATCTGTGACGTGCTCGTCACCGGCAGGCCGCACGCCCAGTATCCGCCGCATGGTGGTGGTGGACAGGAGCGGCCGACGGGGTGGCTTCCTCGGACGAACCAAACGGGGAAACCGATGGAACCCCTGCTGGTTGAATTTCAAGTGGGCGGGGTCCTGCTTCCATTCGGGTGATTTGTGCGGCGCGGCTGGGCCAGATTTCAACACCAGACGGTTGGCGCGGTTTCGCTGATGGCAAGGTTCGTTGTGGGGGATCTGTCAGTGACCGATACCTTCGAGGAGCGAGCGGTGCAGGACCAGTTCGACGTCACGCTGGAGGACGGGGATCTCCTGGGCGAGGTTGAGCTCACCACCGACCTGATCATTGCCGCTACCGAGTCCGACCGCCAGCTCTCGACCGCCGAGATCGATCGCCTCCTCGGCGTCGCTCAAGGGGTGGGGAACTAGCCCGGGACTTCGAGGCGCCCGACCCGATCAACGGCGCTTTCACCTCGTTGAGGTGCGACGATCTTCGAGCTTGAGAACGGTTGGGTGCTCAGCCGATGGCGATGTCGACCCGTGTCGACGCCGGGGCCTGCGGTCCGGGGCCGCTGTAACGCACTGCGACGTGGTGCGTCCGGGCTGCCAGCTTGTCGAGGCGGAGGTAGCCGTGGCCGTCGGTGACGATGATGGTCCCGAGCCGCCGGCCGTGCTCGTAGAGCCTGGCCTTGCCGTCGGGTTCAGGGAGGCCGGGTGTCACCACGCGCACGGAGATGCCCGCCCAACCGGGGTGGCCGGTGACCCGCACGGTGAGCCGGGGAACCGACTTCACCCGGGTCGCGGTGCTCGCCAGTGCAGTCCTGGGTGCCCATTGCGGCGCCGAGATGGTGACCCGGACGGCGACCCGGTGCCCGACGTCGTCGGGTTGCAGCGTGTAGGTCCGCGCGGTCGCTCCGTTGATCGCGACTCCGCCGCGCAGCCACTGATACTCCGGGGTCGCCCCGGCTGGAGTGAACTGCCCGGGGGAGGCGGTCAGGGTGTGCCCGACCAGTGCGGTGCCGGTGAGGTCGGGGGCGGCGGTGAACGCGGCTTGGCCGCGGAGCACGGGCGCAGTGGGGGAGGACGACGCGGTGCGCGGCTGGTAGCCGTCGGCGTGAGCGGTGACCCGGACGGTCAGCCGCTGGTCCAGCTGCGCCTCGTCTGGTGTGAACGCGCTCGACGTGGCATCGGCGATCGCGACTGCGTCGGCGTACCACTGGTAGTCCACCGAGGTCGGCGGGACTGCCCAGGTGCCCGGGGTCGCGGTCAGGGTCCGACCTGCGTACGGCAGACCGGAGATCGCCGGAGCCTGAGTCACCGAGTTGGCGCCGGGCAGCACGGCGGCCGTGGCGGTCGATTCGATCACCGCGGCCAGGTAGCCCGGGCGGCGCGCCGTCACCTCGATCGCGAGGTGCGTGCCGAGTTCGGCAGGGGAGGGCGTCAAGGTGCTCGAGGTGGCGCCGGGGATCGGTGCACCGTCGGCCGTCCACTGCCACGTGAGTGTCGGCTCGGGCGACCAGCCGCCGGGGTCGGCAGTGAGGGGTACGCCGACCTTGGGTGTGCCCGTGACGAATGGGTCGCTGGTGTTGCGGAACGTAGCGGGGATCACCGCCGCGGTTGCAGCCGCTGTCGCCGATGCGGGCGCATATCCCGGCAGCGAGACCGACACCTGGACGGAGACCTGCTTGCGCACGTCGTCGGCGGTTGGTGCGTAGGTCGGGCCGGTGGCGCCGGTGACAGGGAGCCCGTCGACCAACCACTGGTACGCCGCCGGCGCGTCGGGTGACCACGCGCCGGGGGAGGCGACCAGCGTCTGGTCGACCTGCGCATCTCCGGTGATCGTGGGCGGTGCCTGCTCCGCGAAGCTGCCCGCCCGCACCGCGGTGGTCGCGACGGACGTCGATCGGGCCGTCCGGTAACCGTCACGGGTGGCGGTCACGGTCACTCGCAGCGGCTGGTCGAGCTGTTCGGCCGTCGGGGTGAACGTCGAGGCGGTGGCGCCGGGGATCGGGCCGTCGGTGTCCCGCCACCGGTAGGCGTAGGTGGCGCGCGGTGACCAGGTTCCGGTGGTGGCCGAGAGCTGGACTCCCACCTGTGGCGTACCGGTGATCGTCGGAGGAGCGCTGACCGTCAGCACCCCTGGAGCGGTTGCCGCGGTAGCCATGGAGAGGACGGAGCCGGTCTGGGTCCCTGTCTTCGATGCAGTGACCTTGACCCGCAACTGCTTGCCCAGCTGCTCGGCGCGCGGGGTGAACGACTGGTTCGTGGCCCCGGTGACGGGAGTCCCGCCGGCGTACCACTGGTAGCTGTAGGTGCCCCCCGAGGGCGTCCACGTACCGGGTGAGGCCGTCAGTTTGACGCCGACCTGAGGTGTGCCGTTCACCGTGGGACGGGCGGTGTTCTCCATCGCCACGTCCGCTCCGTCGCCGAGGTGGATGTATGCAGTCGGCCGGTAACTGGCGGTGCGTGAGATCGTGCGACGGTCGTAGCCGCCCCGGTGGAGGTAGTTGTACTCCTCGACAGTGATCGAGGAGCTGTCCACGGCGACCACCCAGGCGACGTGGCCTCGGGAGGAGCCGGCGGAGCCCTTGGCCCACCAGGCGATCGCGCCGACTCTCGGCGTGCCGTCGACGGGAACGCCGGAGTCGACGGCCGCCTGCTTCCAGATCGCTGCGTCGCCCCAGTGGTGGCCCTTGTACCAGTTGTGGAAGGCGATGCCGACGTCGTGGTTCAGCCGCCAGGCGACGAACGACGTGCACTCGCGGTTGTAGAAGTTCCAGGGGTCGACGAGGGAGTCCTGCCCGGCGTTCTTGAGGTAGCTCGGGTAGTCGTCGACGCCAATGGTCGCCTCCACCGGTGCGGGCAGCACGAGCCCGATGACAAGGGCCGCCATGACCGCAACCACGGCTACGGGTCGGCGCCATGTCAAGGCAACACGCCGCGTACAGGAGAGACGCATGTGGCACACGGTAAGGGTGTTAATCCGCCCGTGTCCCGTCATTCGGCGAATCCGGTGGAGCGCCCCCGCTCCGATCCGGGGCATCCGCGACCCAGAGAAGCCGGACGCGGCCACCCTTCACAGGGCGGCCGCGCCCGGGCCGGTCAGTCGTACTTGCGTCGTCAGAAACGTGCGTGGCGGCGGAAGACCGCCCCGGCGGTCATCGCGAGGCCGAGCAGGATCGTCAGGACCGCCAGCGGAGAGGGTGACCCGTTGTCACTGGTCAGACCCTCGCCACCGGCCAGGCCCGCCTCGACGACGGTCGGGACCACCGGCGCGGAGACGGCTGATTGCGTCGCGCCGGTCGACGCCGCTGCCTGAGGGGCCACGGTCGTGCCGGAAACCTGTCCGGAAGTAGAGCTCGTGCTCGTGCTCGGGTTCTTGGTGGAGCCGTTGCCGGAGTCGCCGCCGGGGTCGGTCATGGGGCACGCGCCGGGGCCTGGTCCGCTGCTGGTCGAGCCCGGGCCGCTGTTGTCGTGCGGGCAGTTGGCGTTGCCGGGTCCGCTGTTGGGTCCGGGTCCGCTGTTGGAGCCGCTGGAGCCGGACCCGGTGGTGGAGCTGGACCCGCTGGTGGAGCTGGACCCGCTGTCGGAAGACCCGCTGCCGCCACCATGGGCGACGGCTGGCACCGCGACACCCCCGATGACGGCGATCAGCAGTGCCACCAGCACCGCGAAGACGAGCTTGAACCTGCTGGTGAATGTGAACTGGCGCGCCATCTGGCACCCCTCCCTCGACTGTCTGTGGTCGAGCCCGGTCTGGACCCTTGACAGAAAGTCATGGAGGGCCGTCAAGTCCGCGCAAAAGCCGCGTCAAGACCCACGGGCGCGTCGAACGGTGCCTGACTGCCCCGGCGTGGGGTTACCTGGCCGTCGACCAGACAGGGAGGGTCTGGCGTTACCTGTCAAGGCTGTCACTGGCACGCAGGCGGCGGCCGCGCCTAGCGTCGAGGACATGGAGAACACGACGCGTGCAGCCCTCGAAGCGGCACGGAAGCCACATCACCTCGCCAGCAACGAGATCCTGCTGAAACCCGCCGGACAGGCCTGACAAACGCTCACGACGAAGGAGAACCGCCATGGACACACGCACTCTCGGCACCACCGGGCTTCAGGTGTCGCCCCTCGGCCTCGGCTGCATGGGCATGAGCCAGTCGTTCGGCCCCCCGCCGCCACGCGACGAGATGGTCACGTTTCTCCGGGCCGCGGTGGACCGAGGCGTCACCCTCTTCGACACCGCCGAGGTCTACGGCCCCTTCCACAACGAGTCGCTCGTCGGAGAGGCGCTGGAGCCCGTCCGTGCGCACGTCGTCATCGCCACCAAGTTCGGTTTCGCGTTCGACGAGAGCGGCAAGCAGACTGGAGTCAGCAGCAGACCAGACAGCATCCGCGCCGCCGTCGACGGCTCCTTGCGTCGCCTGCGGACGGACGCCATCGACCTGCTCTACCAGCACCGCGTCGACCCCGACGTCCCCATCGAGGACGTCGCCGGCACGGTCAAGGAGCTGATCGAGGCCGGCAAGGTCCACCACTTCGGGATGTCCGAGGCCGGCGTCGGCACCATTCGCCGCGCGCACACCGTGCAACCAGTGACCGCGCTGCAGAGCGAGTACTCCTTGTTCTGGCGCGAGCCCGAGGAGGAGATCCTGCCCGCGCTGGAGGAGCTCGGCATCGGCTTCGTGCCGTTCAGCCCGCTCGGACGCGGATTCCTGACCGGCCAGGTCACCGCCCAGACCCAGTTCGGCGAAGGCGACATCCGCGCCACCCTGCCCCGGTTCGAGCAGGAGGCGCTCCAGGCGAACCTCGCCCTCGTGGACCTCGTGGGCAAGGTCGCCGAGCGCAAGCAGGCGACCGTCGGCCAGGTGGCCCTGGCCTGGCTACTCGCCCAGAAGCCCTGGATCGTGCCGATCCCGGGCACCAGGCGGCTCGGGCGCCTCGAAGAGAACCTGGGCGCGGCCGATCTCGATCTGACCACGGACGACCTCGCCGAGCTCGACAGCGCATCGACCAACGTGCAGGTCGTCGGCGACCGATACCCAGAAGCCATGCAGAAGATGATCGACCGCTGACCTCTCGTCAGAAACCTGTCCGGACCCCGCGTCCGATTGCCGCCTACGTCGAGGATGCGGTGGTGGCGTAGGACCGGCTCGCGGCGACGATGCCGCGGACCGTGGCGAGCTCCTCGTCGTTCCGGGGCCCGTACACGAGCATGAACCCCGGAGAGAGGCGAGTGCCGGCCCACATGTGGGGTCGCCCCCAGCCCTTGGTCGAGACGTCGGCGGCCATCTCCGGGGGCAGAACCAGGTGCAGGGAGCCGTCGTACCGCGGGTGCAGGTGGGCAAACTCCCCGACCTCGGGAACCAGGAACGCCTGCTCGTCCCCGGAACCGTCACCCACGGTGAATCCGCGGGCGCCGGGCACAGAGATGTGGGATGGACCGACCTCAACGCCGGGCAGGTGTCGGATCTCGTCGAACAATCGCTCCTGGAGATCCTCAGGCGCGTTCTGGGTCTCCTGTTGCTGCGGGATCGTCGAGCTCACCTCGGGTCCCGGGCCGGGTCGTTCGGGTAGCTCGCCACCGATGATCGTCGGCCACCGGACGTCGCTGGGCGGACCCGCCGGGGCTGGGGCTCGGCGGCCGACGAAGGCAAGCCGATGGGCGATCCAGTCGCCGAGCTCGCGGACCGTCTCCGTGGTCAGCTGGTGGCCTCCGGGTTGACGTTGCGCGACGGTGGGCGCACCGGACTCGGCGAGCAGGTAGTTCCAGGTCCGGTCGAGGAGCTCTCGCGGTATGACGTGGTCGCCCTTGCCCTGGGCCACGAGCACCGGCAGGTTGGCGAGCCGGCCCGTGTCGGTGGGCAGACCGGCATCGAACGGCAGCGTCCCGTAGAGGATCGCCGCGCCTGCGTAGCGCGAGGGGTCGTCCAGCACCAACCCGCCGCCGAAGGCGGCGCCTCCACTGAAGCCGATCAGCAGCACCGGGCGGCCCGCAGGGGCGACCTCGTCCAGCCAGCCGCGGAACCAATCCATCGTGCTTCGGAGCGAGTCGGCGACGGGGCGACCGATGCCGCGGTTGGCGAACCAGGCGAACCCGCCGCCTTCGGCGATCGGTGCCCGCACCGCGGCGTACTCCGGCCCCGCCGGGAGGTGGCCGGCCAGGCCGAGGATCTCGCGCTCGTTCGACCCGCGCCCGTGCAGCAGGACGACGAGCGGATCGGCCGGGTCGGTGCTGCCGTACGTCGCGACCACGGCCGGCGGAAACGCCTGGGTGGTCATGCCCTCTCCAGTGGGACGAGCTCGGCGGCGGTGCGGACGCCAGCCCAGCGGTGCACCTCTCCGGGAAGGTCGAGTCGGTCGATCGGTGCGGCGTTCGCGAACCCGCCCCAGTGAGCCTTGGGCAGCATCCACATCACCTCGAACTCGTTTCCGTCGGGGTCGCGGGCATAGACGCTCTTGGTGGCACCGTGGCTGGACTCACCGGTGTAGGCGTCGAGGCCGGCCAGGGTTTGTCGCGCCTCCTCGAGCTCTTCGATGGTGTCGACCTGCCAGGCGAGGTGGTAGAGGCCGAGGCCCCCGCGGGGCCGCGCCGGCTGCGGCCCGACGCCGAACAGGCCGAGGTCGTGGTGGTTGCCCGAGCGCGGCAGGCGCAGGAAGGCAGCATCGGCTCGCGGCTCGCGTGCCACCACCTCCATGTCGAACGCGTGTTGGTAGAACGCGATGCTGCGTGCCAGGTCGCTCACGAACAGGACGGCATGGTTGAGGCGTACGGCGTTGACGGTCATGGCTTCCTTCTCGGGTCGTGGGGGAGTCGTCCGATCGAGGTGCTCAGGCGACGACGCCGAAGCCGCCGGTCCAGGAGACCTTCTCGGCGACGGCGAGGGTGAGCTGGAGGAAGCCGAGAGCCTCGAGCTCGCGGGCACGGGCCAGCGCTCCGGCGTCGATGGCCTCGAGGCCG
>DASSJR010000113.1:0-3494 GCA_035691135.1 Nocardioides sp.
CATGATCAGCTGCAGCGAGTGGGGATGGCGCACGTTGAGGGAGTTGCCGGTCCCGGTGTAGTCCATGTAGTACTGCGGCTCGTCCTCGACCAGCCGGTAGTAAGCCGGGTTGTCGATGCCCTTGAAGCTGAGCGTCGGGCCGAGGTGGTTGCCCTCCGCGGTGTGGTTGTAGACGACGTCGAGGATCACCTCGATACCGGCCGCGTGCAGCGACTTGACCATCGACTTGAACTCCTGCACCTGCTGGCCCAGGGTCTGCTCGTCCCGCGACGTCGCGGCGTAGTCCGCGTGCGGTGCGAGGAAGGCGAGGGTGTTGTAGCCCCAGTAGTTGCGCAGCCCCTTCTCGACCAGGGTGTTGTCCTGGACGAACTGGTGGACCGGCATCAGCTCGATCGCGGTCACGCCGAGCTTGGTCAGGTGGTCGGTGACGGCGGGGTGCGCCAGACCGGCGTAGGTGCCTCGTAGCTCGTCGGGAAGGTCGGGGTGGAGCTGGGTCAGCCCCTTGACGTGGGCCTCGTAGATGACCGTCTCGTTGTAGGGGACATGCGGGCTCCGGTCGCCCTCCCAGTCGAAGAACGGGTTGATCACGACGCCGTAGGTCATGTGCGGTCCGGAGTCGTCGTCGTTGCGCGAGTCCGGGTCACCGAAGTCGTAGCCGAACAGGGACTGATCCCAGTCGATGTCGCCGCTGGTCGCCTTCGCGTAGGGGTCGAGGAGCAGCTTGTTGGGGTTGCACCGCAGGCCGCGGTCCGGGTCCCAGGGACCGTGGACGCGGTAGCCGTAACGCTGCCCGGGCTGCACCGAGGGCAGGTAGCAGTGCCAGACGAACGCGTCCTCCTCGGTGAGCTCGATCCGCTCCTCCGTGAGCTCCTCGCCCTCACCGTCGATGAGGCACAGCTCGACGCGCTCGGCGACCTCGCTGAACAGCGCGAAGTTGGTGCCGCTGCCGTCGAAGGTCGCACCGAGCGGGTATGCGGTGCCGGGCCAGATCTCCACCTGTGTTCTTCTCCTCCTCTGGTGCGCCCAAAGCGGCGCGTCCGCCGAGAGTACCCCGCTTTTGGAACGATCAAACCATCGCGGACGAGTGACGGGAATGACCTGCGGCGGGTGCAGGTTGGCCCTGGGTGACGTCGACCGGGTCTGAGCCGATAACTCGCGCCAGCGTCGGCCTCCGCAGCGAGCGCGGCCCGGTTCTGCTCGCGATCATGCTGAGCGTCGGCCTGATCGCGATCGACTCCACCATCCTGGCCACCGCGGTGCCATCGATCGTCGAGGACCTCGGTGGTTTCACCGAGTTCCCGTGGCTCTTCTCGGTCTACCTGCTCGCGCAGGCGGTCACCGTGCCGGTCTACGGCAAGGTCGCCGACGTGGTCGGCCGCAAGCCGGTGATGCTGTTCGGCATCGGGGTGTTCGTCATCGGCTCTCTGTTGTGCGGTATCGCCTGGGGGATGACGTCCCTGATCATCTTCCGCGCCGTGCAGGGGATCGGCGCCGGCGCGATCATGCCCGTGAGCATGACCATGGTGGGCGACCTCTACTCGCTGGAGGAGCGCGCCAAGGTCCAGGGCTACCTGGCCAGCGTCTGGGCGATGGCAGCCGTGGTCGGGCCGACCCTCGGCGGTGTCTTCTCCGACTACCTCTCGTGGCGCTGGATCTTCTTCGTCAACCTGCCCATCGGCCTCGCGGCCGCGGCCGTGCTGCTGCGCCGGTTCACCGAACAGGTCGAGCACCGGCGCCACAAGATCGACGTCGCCGGGGCAAGCCTGCTGACCGTCGGCGGCGTGCTGCTGCTTCTCGGCCTGCTGGAGGGTGGCGTCGAGTGGCCGTGGGCCTCCGCGACGAGCATCAGCGTCCTGGCCGTCTCGGTGGTGCTCCTGGCGGCCTTCGTCGTGGTTGAGCGGCGGGCGGCCGAACCCGTTCTCCCGGCCTGGGTGTTCCGACACCGCGTGCTCAACGTCGCCGCCGCCAACTCGTTGCTGGTCGGGGTGCTGCTGATGGGGCTGACGTCGTACGTCCCTCTCTATGCCCAGGCCGTTCTCGGCCACGGCGCACTCGTCGCCGGCCTGACCCTGGCCACCCTCACCATCGGCTGGCCGATCGCGGCGTCGACGTCGGGTCGCTTCTACCTCTCCCGCGGCTTCCGCTTCACCACGGTCCTCGGTGCGATGCTCACGGTCGCGGGCGGCGTGCTGCTCCTGTTCATCGGTCCGGACTCCTCGCTGGTCCTGCTCGGCGGCGCCTGCTTCGTCCTCGGACTCGGCTTCGGATACGTCGCCAGCCCCTCGGTCGTCGCGGTGCAGCAGGCCGTCGGCTGGCAGCGCCGCGGCGTCGCGACCGGTGTCAACATGTTCGCCCGCTCGGTGGGCAGTGCCGTGGGCGTCGCGATCTTCGGTGCGGTCGCCAACGCCGTGATCACCGCGAAGCTCGCCGGCAACGTCTCCCGCCTCGACCGCTTCCCGCCATCCGTTCTCGACCCCGCGATCACCGCCGTCTTCGGCGTCTCGGCAGCGCTCGCCCTGCTGCTCGTGGTCGTCACGAGCCTGATGCCGCGGCGAGTGCAGGCTCCGCAGGCGTAGTTCCCGCTGCTCGTTACCGAGCAGTAGTCTCGGCCCCATGAAGCGCGAGATCTTCGATGAGGACCACGAGGCGTTCCGCAGCTCCGTCAAGGAGTTCCTGGACCGTGAGGTGACCCCCCACCTGGAGGAGCACGCCGACCGCCACGGCCTGCCCCGCGAGTTCTGGAAGGCTGCGGGCGCGCAGGGGTTCCTCGGCCTCGAGGTGCCCGAGGAGTACGGCGGCATGGAGGCCAACGACTACCGGTTCAACGCGGTACTGACCGAAGAGCTCGCGAAGGTCAACATGACGCTGCCGAGCTGCGTCGGCATCCATGCCGACATCGTGGCGCCCTACCTCGTGCACCTGACCAACGACGAGCAGAAGAAGCGCTGGCTGCCCGACTTCTGCTCCGGCGACCTCCTCACCGCCATCGGCATGACCGAGCCGGGCGGCGGCTCCGACCTCGCCAACCTCAAGACCACCGCCGTCCGCGACGGCGACGACTGGGTGATCAACGGCGCCAAGACCTTCATCACCAACGGCGGCAGTGCCGACCTGGTCGTGGTCGCCGCCAGCACCGACAAGGAGAAGAGGGCCAAGGGCATCTCGCTGTTCGGCGTCGACACCAAGTCCGACGGGTTCTCGGTCGGGCGCGTGCTCGACAAGGTCGGCCAGGACGAGTCCGACACCGCCGAGCTCGCCTTCGAGGACGTCCGGGTCAGCAACGACGACCTGATCGGCGAGCTCGACACCGGTTTCATCTCGATGATGCAGTTCCTGCCGCAGGAGCGCCTCGGCTCGGCGATCACCAACCTCGCTCACGCTGCCCAGATCCTCGAGGAGACGGTGGAGTACACCAAGGAGCGCAAGGCGTTCGGCCAGGCGATCGGCTCCTTCCAGGCCAACCAGTTCCTGCTGGCCGAGCTCGTCACCCAGGT
>DASSJR010000114.1:0-13174 GCA_035691135.1 Nocardioides sp.
GACGTCGACAACCCGCTCACCGGCCTGTTCGGCGCGACCAAGGTCTTCGGTCCGCAGAAGGGCATCCCCGACGAGCGGTTGCCGGTGGTGGACGGCTGGCTCGAGCAGTTCGCCGGCGTCGCCGACCGCCGTACCTCCCTCGAGCCGGGCGCCGGCGCCGCCGGCGGCCTGGGCTTCGCGCTACTCGCCCTCGGAGCAGCCCGCGAGCCGGGAATCGGCCTGGTGGCCGAGGCGGTCCGGCTGGGGGAGCGAGCCAGGCTGGCGGACCTGGTGGTCACGGGCGAGGGCGCTTTCGACGTCTCCTCGCGCGCGGGCAAGGTGCCGTACGGCGTCGCCGAGGTCGCCGCGGAGGCCCTGCGTCCGTGCGTGGCGATCGCCGGCCAGGTGCTCATCGGCTCCCGGGAGATGCGTGCCCTCGGCGTCGAGTCCGCCTACTCGCTGGTCGACCTCGTGGGGGAAGAGCGTGCCTTTGCCGACCCCGCGGGCGCCCTCGCCGAGGTCGCCGCCCGGGTAGCCCGTACCTGGTCGCGCTGAGTACGTCGACGCATCCCCGAGCTCGCCGGGAGGAGCATGGTGGTGACATGACTCTCCTGGCCGCGGCCCGATTCGAGAACTTCGGCGCCTCCCACCTGGCGATGCTCGCCGTCTTCGTCCTCGGCATCTGGCCGGTCGTCGCCCTCGGCCGCCACGTCCGCGGCACCCCGGCCGAGATGCGGGTCAGCCGGATCTACGCCGTCCTCATCCCGTGCTTCACCATCCCGCTCCAGGTGATCGACTTCCTCCCGGGCAACTACGACCTCCAGACCACACTCCCGCTGCAGCTGTGCGATTTCGCGTGGATCGCCGCAGTGGTCGCGCTGTGGACGCACCGGCGCACCCCGGTCGCGCTCACCTACTTCTGGGGTCTCGCACTCACTACCCAGGCATTGATCACGCCCGCGCTCGTCAACGACCTCCCGGACCCGAAGTTCATCGCCTACTGGGCCATGCACCTGCTCATCGTCTGGGCCGCCATCTTTCTGACCTGGGGCCTCGGGCTCCATCCAACGTGGCGTGACTACGGACGTACGGTCGCGATCACGTTCACCTGGGCGGTGACGGTCTTCTGCTTCAACCTGGTCGTGGGCACCAACTACGGGTTCCTCAACCACAAGCCCGGGACGTCGATCCTGGACCTGCTGGGCCCCTGGCCGCTCTACGTCGTGGTGGAGATCGCGCTGGTCTGCGGCGTCTGGGCCCTGATGACCTGGCCCTGGGAGCGTTCACGCATCGCCGAGGTTGAGCCCGCGGTTGCCGGGGAATAACCCATCGTGTGAGACGATTGCACCCTGTGACACACCCCATCGATCCCTGGGAGCCAGCACCATGACCGAGCAGGTCGAGACCACCGAAGAGCGCCGTACCGACCAGATCAACCTGAGCTCGGTGGCCGCAGCCAAGGTGAAGAGCCTTCTCGAGCAGGAGGGCCGCGACGATCTGGCGCTGCGGATCTCCGTCCAGCCGGGCGGATGCTCCGGACTGCGCTACCAGCTGTTCTTCGACGAGCGCACGCTCGACGGCGACGTGACCACCGACTTCGACGGCGTGACCGTCGTGGTCGACCGGATGAGCGTCCCCTACCTCAACGGCGCGATGATCGACTTCGTCGACTCGATCGAGAAGCAGGGCTTCACGATCGACAACCCCAACGCCACGGGCTCGTGCGCGTGCGGGGACAGCTTCCACTGACGAAGCCAGTGAAAGCTGTCGATGGTGGTTGAGCGTGTCGAAAAACCCGGTGAGACGACAACAGACCTCAGCCACGAGACCTGAACACACGAAAGCCCCCGCCTCACGGCGGGGGCTTCGTCGTGCGTTGGCCCGGATCAGTCGAGATGCAGGTGCAGCGCGTTGGCCAACCGCGCGGTGGCGTCGTCGATCTTGATCTCCTTCTTGCGGACCTCGCGCGGGTAGTCCTCGAAGTGCAGCGACGGGACGGCCTGCTCGACCGCGGCGAGGGCCGCACGCTCGAGGCGCGGGTTGTTGCGCTCGAGGGCCTGGCAGTCGGCGTGCATCTGCTGCGGGCTGTCGGAGTCGTCGTACGCGCGGCGGTGGTCCATGCCTCGAGGCTATTGGCTACTGATGGGTACTCCAACGCCTCGGGCAGGTAGTGTCCGCCGCATGTCGCTGCTGATCACGGGGTCGATCGCCACTGACCACCTGATGACCTTCCCGGGCCGCTTCTCCGACTCCCTTGTCGTCGACCAGCTGGACAAGCTGTCGGTCTCCTTCCTGGTCGACGACCTCGACGTACGCCGCGGGGGTTGCGCGGCCAACATCTGCTTCGGGCTCGGCAACCTGGGCCTGAGCCCGGTGCTGGTCGGAGCGGTCGGTGAGGACTTCGTCGAGTACCGCGCCTGGCTGGAGCGGCACCGCGTCGACTGCGGCTCGGTCCACATCTCCGAGACCCGGCACACGGCGCGGTTCGTCTGCACCAACGACGCCTCCCACGCCCAGATCGCGTCCTTCTACCCCGGCGCGATGACCGAGGCCCGGGAGATCGAGCTCAAGCCGGTTGCCGACCGGGTCGGTGATCCGGACTACGTCCTGATCGGGCCGAACGACCCGGAGGCGATGCTGCGGCACACCGACGAGTCGCGGCAGCGTGGCTACCGCTTCGTCGCGGACCCCTCCCAGCAGCTGGCGTTCAGCGACGGCGACCTGATCCGCCCCCTGATCGACGGCGCCGACATCCTCTTCTCCAACGAGTACGAAGCGGCCCTGATCACCCAGAAGACCGGATGGTCGGCCGACGACGTGCTCGCCCGGGTCGGCACCTGGGTCGTGACCCTGGGTCCGGCCGGGGTGCGGATCGACCGGAAGGGTGAGGAGTCGATCACGGTGCCGGCCGTGCCGGAGGTCCGCAAGGTCGAGCCGACCGGCGTCGGCGACGCGTTCCGGGCCGGTTTCCTGGCCGCCCTGACCTGGGGTCTCGGGCACGAGCGGGCGGCCCAGCTGGGGTGCCTCCTCGCGGTCTATGTCGTGGAGCAGGTCGGGACCCAGGAGTACACCCTCTCCCGGTCGGCGTTCCTGCAGCGGTGCGAGGCGACGTACGGCGCCGAGGCGGTGGCCGACCTCGAGCCGCACCTGCGCACGATCCGGCCCTGAGGCGGCTTTCTAAAAGAGAGTCTGATTGACGAAATCCGGTCCGTCGGTCAAGATCGAGCCCATGAGAGTTGTGGTGGTCGGAGGAGGGCTCGCAGCGGCGTCCGCGGTCGACGAGCTGAGGAGCAACGGGCACGAGGGGAGCATCGAGGTCTTCTGCGCCGAGCCGCACCTGCCCTACGAACGTCCGCCGCTGTCCAAGGAGGTCCTGCTCGGCTCTGCCGAGGAGGAAAGGGTGTTCGTCCACGACAAGGCGTGGTACGACGAGCGAGACGTCACGCTGCACCTCGACACGCCGGTGACCGGCCTCGGGCTCGACCGGCGCCAAGTAGTCGCCGACGGCCGCACGGCGGACTTCGACCACCTCCTGCTCGCCACCGGAGCCTCCCCGCGACGCCTGGCCATGGCCGACGACAGCGGTGCCGAGGTCGCCTATCTGCGCACCCTCGAGGACAACCGGCGACTGCGCGAGGCCTTCGGTTCGGCCGGCCGGATCGCCATCATCGGCGGCGGCTGGATCGGGCTGGAGGTGGCCGCGGCCGCCCGGAACGCCGGTGTCGACGTCACCGTGGTCGAGATGCAGGACCTGCCGTTGCTCGGCGTGCTCGGACCCGAGGTGGCCCGGGTGTTCGCCGACCTCCACCGCGAGCACGACGTCGACCTGCGGCTGGGCGTCGGAGTCGACGCCATCGAAGCGGGCGACGGCGGCGCGAGCGAGGTCCGGCTGGCCGACGGCACCTCCCTTCCGGCCGACCTGGTCGTGGTCGGGATCGGCGTGCAGCCGGAGGTGGGCCTGGCCCGGGAGGCGGGCCTTGCGGTCGGAGACGGCGTTCTGGTCGACGCGCGTCTGCGCACCTCGGACCCCCACGTCTTCGCCGTGGGCGACATCGCCGGGCACGACCACCCGGTCCTCGGCCGGCGGATCCGGGTGGAGCACTGGGACAACGCCATCCACCAGGCTCGCGCGGCAGCGCGAGTGATGCTGGGCGGGGATCAGCCCTACCACCGGCTGCCCTACTTCTTCACCGACCAGTACGACCTCGGCATGGAGTACGTCGGCAGCGTCGGACCTGACGGCTACGACGAGGTCGTCCTCCGGGGTGACGTGTCGACCCGCGTGTTCACGGCGCTGTGGTTGAAGAGCCGCCGGGTGGTCGCCGCCATGCACGCCAACGACTGGGACCAGATCGACCCGATCCGCGGGATCGTCGGCCGCGAGGTCGACCGGGACCAGCTGGCCGACGCGTCGGTGCCGCTCGACGAGGTCAGCTGAGCCGGCGGACCAGGTAGGCCGGGGTCCCGTCCTCGGCTGTCCGCTCGCCGACGTACTCCTGGCCGCGCATGCGGCACCACGCCGCCACGTCGACCCTGGCGGCCGAGTCGTCGGCCACCACGGCGACGACCTGGCCGACCTCGACCTCACCGAACCGGCGGGCCAGCTCGATCACCGGTTGGGGGCACACCTGGTCACGGCAGTCGAGCTCCAGGTCCACGTCAGTCATCAGATGCCCTCCCTCAGCCGGTCGACCACCTCGGGCAGGACCCCCACCAGCTCCTCGACCTGTGACGCGGTGGTGTCGCGGGTGAGGGAGACCCGGACGTTGCCGTGGGTGAGTGCGCCCATGGCGGCCAGCACGTGGCTGGGCTCGAGGGTGGAGGCGGTGCAGGCAGATCCGCTGGCGACGCCGAAACCGCGCCGGTCCAGCTCGGTGACCAGTGCCTCGCCCTCGACGTAGAGGCAGGAGAAGGTCACCAGGTGGGGGAGCCGGTCCACCGGGTCGCCCACGACCTCGGTGTCCGGCATCTGTGCCGCGGCGGAGCGGATCCGCTCGATGAGCGCGAACTGCCGGGCGCCGACCTCGTCCCGTTCGGCCACCACGGCCTGCAGCGCCGCGGCGGCGGCGAGCGCAGCCGGCACGTTCTCGAACCCGCTGGCGCGTTCGTCGGCCCGGTCGTCTCCGGGGAACGGGTTGCGCCACCGCGCCCCCTTGCGGACCACGAGGACCCCGACCCCCGCCGGGCCGCCCCACTTGTGAGCGGAGCCGGCCATTGCGTCCCACCCGTCCGGCAGCGGAAGCCGCCCCATCGACGCGCAGGCGTCGACGAAGAGGGGTACGTCGTCGGACAGGGCGGCCGCGACCTGGTCGACCAGTTGCACCGTGCCGACCTCGTGGTTGGCCGACTGGACCGCCACGACGGCGGTCCCCGGGCCCGCCGCGGCTGCCACAGCGTCGGGTTCGACCCTCCCGCTCGGGTCGACGGGGACGCTCGAGGAAGTCCCGCCGACCCACGCGGTGGCGTGGAGCACGGCTGAGTGCTCGACGGCGGAGTGCACGATCGAGTCGCCGACCCTGCTCCGGGCCGCACGCAGGCCGAGCAGGCCGCGGTGCACCGCATCGGTGCCGGAGGGTGTGAAGGTGACCTCGTCGGCGCGCACCTCGAGGCAGGTGGCGACGACCTCGCGGGCGTTGTCGAGGAGCAGCCGAGCCGACCGGGCCGACCGGTGCAGCCGCCGCGGGTCGGCGTACCCCTGGTCCAGCGCGGCCAGGAAGGTATCCCGGGCCGCGGGGTGGAGCGGCTCGGACGAGGCGGCGTCGAGGTAGGCCGCGGGTCGATCTGTCACACGCCGAACCTAGTCGACCCACCGGCTGATCCGGGCGGGGATTCGGCTAGGGTTTGAGTCGCCATGATCGCTGAACAGAGAGGCTCGTTCGTGGGTCCGCAACTCCACCGGCGAGGGGCCGGGTTCGTGCGCCGGGGCGCGCTCGTTGCCGCGGTTGGCGCCCTCCTGTTCCTGACTGGCTGCTCGGCCGAGCAGAAGCACGAGTGGACCAACTTCGCGATGCCGGACCCGGCGACGACGCAGGCCGACCACATCTTCAACCTGTGGCACTGGGCCTGGGTCGCCGCCCTGATCACCGGCGCCATCGTGTGGGGCCTGATCTTCTGGTCGATCTTCCGCTACCGCCGTCGCAGCGACGACGAGGTGCCGATCCAGACGCGCTACAACCTCCCGCTCGAGATCTTCTACACGATCGCCCCGGTGATCATGGTGATCGTGTTCTTCTACTGGACCGTCAACGTCCAGAACGCCGTCCTCGACGACACCAAGCAGGACCACACGGTCAACGTGGTCGGCCAGCAGTGGAGCTGGACCTTCAACTACACCGGCGAGGACGCCGTCAACGGCAAGAACGTCTACACCTCCGGCACCGCCAGCAAGATCCCCACGCTCGTCCTGCCGGTCGACGAGACGGTGCAGTTCAACCTCTACTCACCCGACGTGATCCACTCCTTCGGCATCCCGGCGTTCCTGATGCGCATGGACGTCGTACCCGGTCGTTTCAACCACTTCGAGGTCACGCCGGACACCATCGGGGACTTCCGCGGCAAGTGCTACGAGCTGTGCGGCGCCTACCACTCGCGGATGCTCTTCAACGTCCGCGTGGTCAGCGCCGAGGACTACGAGAAGTACCTCCACACATTGCAGGACGCCGGCTTCGAGTCCGATGAGCCGGTCCTCGGCAACGGCCAGGCCTACACGCAGGCAGGTCTCGATGAGTCCACGGCTCTAGGAGGCGGCGAGTGACCGCGACAGCAGCACGCCCGACGACCGTCAGCCCGCGCAAGCCGCTGGGCCAGCAGGTCGTCCGGATCCTGACCACGACCGACCACAAGCTGATCGGCAAGCTCTACCTCTGCACCTCGTTCGCGTGGTTCCTCATCGGCGGCGTGATGGCGATGATCATGCGGTCGGAGCTGGCCTTCCCCGGGCAGCAGGTGGTCAACGAGGAGACCTACAACCAGCTGTTCACGATGCACGGCACGATCATGCTGCTGCTGTTCGCGACGCCGCTGTTCTTCGGCTTCGGCAACGCGATCATGCCGCTCCAGATCGGCTCGCCCGACGTCGCCTTCCCGCGGCTCAACATGTTCAGCTACTGGCTGTTCCTCTTCGGCGGGATCATCGCCGCCTCCGGCTTCCTCACCCCCATGGGTGCGGCCGACTTCGGCTGGTTCGCCTACACCCCGCTCTCCGACGCCGTACGTTCGCCCGGAGTCGGGGGAGACCTCTGGGTGATGGGCCTGTGGATGGCGGGTCTCGGCACGATCCTGGGCGCGGTCAACTTCATCACCACGATCATCTGCATGCGCGCCCCCGGCATGACCATGTTCCGGATGCCCATCTTCGTCTGGAACACGATGGTCACCAGCCTGCTGGTGCTGATCGCCTTCCCGGTGCTGGCCGGCGCGCTGCTGTCGCTCGAGGCCGACCGGCTGCTCGGCGCCCACGTGTTCGACACCGCCCACGGCGGCGCGATCCTGTGGCAGCACCTCTTCTGGTTCTTCGGGCACCCGGAGGTCTACATCATCGCGTTGCCGTTCTTCGGCATCGTCACCGAGATCCTCCCGGTCTTCAGCCGCAAGCCGATCTTCGGCTACGTCGGCCTGGTCGGCGCCACGCTCGGCATCGCCATCCTGTCCGTCGCGGTGTGGGCCCACCACATGTTCGTGACCGGGGCGGTCGACCTGCCGTTCTTCTCGGGCATGACCTTCCTGATCGCCGTACCGACGGGCGTGAAGTTCTTCAACTGGATCGGGACGATGTGGGGGGGATCTCTGTCCTTCGACACCCCGATGCTGTGGTCGCTCGGCTTCCTCACCACCTTCCTGTTCGGCGGCCTCACCGGCATCATCCTCGCCAGCCCGCCGCTGGACTTCCACGTCTCCGACTCCTACTTCGTGGTGGCGCACTTCCACTACGTCGTGTTCGGCACGGTGGTCTTCGCGATGTTCGCCGGCTTCTACTTCTGGTGGCCCAAGATGACCGGCCGAATGCTCGACGAGCGGCTCGGCAAGGTCCACTTCTGGCTGCTGTTCGTCGGCTTCCACACGACGTTCCTCGTCCAGCACTGGCTCGGTGTCGAGGGCATGCCCCGGCGCTACGCCGACTACCTGCCCGAGGACGGCTTCGAGTTCCTCAACCAGGTGTCGACGGTGGGCGCGTTCGTGCTCGGCGCCTCGACGCTGCCGTTCCTCTACAACGTCTACATCTCCCGCCGCGGACCGCTGGTCGAGGTCGACGACCCGTGGGGCTGGGGCCGTTCGCTCGAATGGGCGACGTCGTCGCCTCCGCCCCGCCACAACTTCGAGATGATCCCGCGGATCCGCTCCGAGTCGCCGGCCTTCGACCTGCACCACCCCGAAGTGGCCGCGCTGGAGCTGGCCGAGAACCCCGCGGAGCGAGGCGACGGGCCGTCCGACGCCCCTGACGTCGAAGGACGTCAGCAGGCCATCGGGCACCGCGAGGACGACACCAAGCGGGAGGATGGCCGATGAGGTCTGAAGCCTGGATCTTCGCCATGACGACGACGTTCTTCGTGATCGTCAGTCCGCTCTACTGGTTCCTCACCTACGACTGGACCGGTACCTCCGCGCTCACGATGACCACCCTGCTGGCGGGCATGGTGACGGTCTTCCTCGGCTTCCACGCCCGCCGGATGGACCCTCGGCCCGAGGACCGCAAGGACGGCGAGATCGCCGACGGCGCCGGTGAGCTCGGCTTCTTCCCGCCCTACTCCTGGTGGCCCCTGTGGTGCGGACTGACCCTCGCCGTGTGCGTCTATGCCATCGCGCTGGGGGCGTGGTGGCTGTTCATCATCGGGGTCGGCATCGGGGCGGTGGCCCTGAGCGGCTGGATCTTCGAGTACTACCGCGGGGAGCACGCCCACTGAGCCGCGACTGACCCCTTCTTCCGCACGACGTGACCTGCCCCACGTCGCGCGGAGTCTTGGACGGCGCCGGGTAGCAGTTACCCTTGGACCGTTCACATCTGTCCAGACCCGGGGGAGTTCTGCATGTCCATGCGACGGTTCGGCACCACTGCGCGGAGGCCGCGAGCCGCCCGCGTCCTGGTGGCCGCTGCCGCCCTCGCCCTGCTCGGGCCAGCCCTCGCGGCGTGCGACAGCGGCTCGGTCGCCGACACGGTGACGCCCAACGACGAGGAGACCACCGCCTCGGTGGCCCCGCTGCGGGTCCGGACCAACGTCGCGAGCACCGACGTCCCCGTCGACCGTGAGGTGCGCCTGACCGCCAGCGGAGGCACGCTCCGCGCGGTCAAGGTGACCTCTGCGGCGGGCCCGCTCACCGGCAAGCTGAGCAAGAACCAGAGGACCTGGGTGTCCACCGGACGGCTCGAGCCCGGGGTCGCCTACCGGATCCAGTCGACCGGGGTGCGCAGCGACGGCAAGCAGGTCGTCAAGAACCAGCAGTTCCGGACCGATGACCTCACCCTGGACGAGCAGACCTACCCCTCTGTCGCCCCGCTCCAGGGCGAGACGGTGGGCGTGGGAATGCCGGTGATCGTCACCTTCGACATCCCCGTCACCGACAAGGCCTCGATCGAGAAGCACATGTCGGTCAGCGCATCGCCGCGGCAGCCCGGGGCGTGGCACTGGATGAGTGACCAGGAGGTCCACTGGCGGCCGAGGCACTACTGGCGCGCCGGCACGAGCGTCGACGTCGACGTCGACATCAACAGCATCCCCGCCGGCGGCGGGATCTACGGCCAGGAGAGCCGGCACGTCGAGTTCAACATCGGCGACGCGCACGTCTACAAGGTCAACATGGACACCCACCAGATGCAGGTGTTCAGCAACGGCGGGCTGTTGCGGACCATCCCGATCACCACCGGCGAGGAGCCGAAGTTCACGACCCGCTCCGGAGTGAAGGTCATCCTCGAGAAGTTCCGCAAGAAGCGGATGAACTCCGAGACGATCGGCATCGATCGCAACAGCCCTGACGGCTACGACATCGACGACGTCGAGTACGCCATGCGCGTCACCTACTCCGGCGAGTTCGTCCACGCCGCCCCCTGGTCGGTCGCCGATCAGGGCTCCGCCAACGTCAGCCACGGCTGCACGGGCATGAGCACCGCCAACGCAGGCTGGCTCTACAACATGAGCAGGCGCGGCGACGTGGTCGAGTACACCGGCACCGACCGTCAGATGGAGCTCACCAACGGCTACGGCGACTGGAACCTCGACTTCGCCGACTGGTCCTCCGGCTCCGCCCTCAGCTGACCCAACGCCGGACCAACCGCGAGCCGTCGTGAGTTACCAGTGACGTGACGCCGAGCCGTCGTGAGTTACCACCTCACACGAACAGGCGCCGGTTGCCGATGGACTTGCGGCACCCTTGGTAGGCCATCGCCAGGCGCTGGGTAGCGTCCTGATGCTGGCCGAAAACGTTGCCCCGACGGAATTCCTCGATGACCCAGGCGCGGTTCTGGCCGAGCCACTCGCGTCGGTCGTGGTCATGCTGACGATGCTCGTCCTCGGAGTGGTACTTCTCGCCGTCGTACTCCGCGCTGAACAAGAGCTCCTCGAGGCCCATGTCGAGCCAGAAGATCACCCGCCCATCCATGACCACCGGGATCTGTACCCACGGTCGCGGCAGCCCGGCGTCGTACCAGCGCCCACGGAGCGCTGCCTCGCCGAATGACTGTGTCCGCCCGTCTGCTCGGGGCGCGAGCACGCGCATCCTCACGATGCCGCGCTCGCCCTTGAACCGGGGGAGCTCAGCAAGCATCTCCTCGTGGGTGAAGGCCCTGGTTCCGAGCATTGAGTCCATTCCCCACAGAGCGATGTCCACGTTGCGTTGCAGGCGTCCGAGATCCAAAGCCGTCCGGAGCGGGGTTGTGACCAGCACGCCGCCGAGCTCCATCAGGTCACGTGGGAGAAGCGTCCGCTCGCCACTCGCGGTCCATGAGTTGCGAAGAGCCCTGACCCGCGGGGGCCGGAAGACGGACACGCGCGGCACCACCAAGTGGGAGTTCGGCGGGAGGCTGTCGTCTCCGGCGTGGAGCCACGCGGCGGTGTGGTCGGTGACGAAGCAGTTGCTCGGCACGACCAGTGACAGGGCAGCGAGCCGGATCTCGAGCGTGTCCGGGAGCTGGGCCGGCAAGTAGAGATTTCGGAGTGGGCGACGCAGATAGTCGCGGTCGCACAACCGTTTGAGGGTGTTGTCCGAGATCCCGGCCGCGATCGCCATGGCGCGGGTAAACGGCTGGTCCAGGGGTAGCGGGAACGTGTCGTCCAGCAGGACGTGGTTGGAGGGGGCGATCATGCGGGTGTGATGCCCGAAACCACGAGTCCAGAAGAGGCCGGTTTCTGCCCCTGTGGACAACCCCGTGGCAACCATTCACGCCGGGTGACCGTCCCCGACGCGTAACTCACGACGGCTCGGCCGGGGTCGCGAGGTAACTCAGGACGGGTCACCGTGGCCGGCGCGTGAACTCACGCCGGGTCGGCGGTCAGTGGGAGCGGAGCTCCTCGCCCTCGACGGCGTGGTGACCGTCGAACTGGTGGCCGTCGGCGGGGTGGTCGAGACCCGCCTGGAGCTCCTGCTCGTGCTCGGTGTGGTGGTGCCCTTCCTCGAGCTCCTCACGCGTCGGCTTCTGCACGTTGTGGCCGTACATCTTCTCCGACAGCTTCGCCCGGAGCGAGCCCATCCGCGAGCCCGGAGCCGGGACCCCGTTGCCGTCGGCCGTCGACGGCGGTGTGTAGATCCGGTCGCGGTCGCGGGCGGTGAGCGTGTAGGCGCGGGCATCGTTGATCGGCAGGTGCCGCTCGCTGTAGCCGCCCTCCGGGGACCGCATGATGATGCCGGTCTCGTAGCCGTGCAGCAGCTTCTCCTGGTCGGACCTCTGCAGCGAGATGCACCACTTGCGCGCCACGAAGAAGGCGATCGTGGGGATGACGAAGATCGCGACCCGCATGAAGTAGGTGATGTAGTTGAGGTTCAGGTCGAACATCACGGCGATGATGTCGTTGCCGCCCGCCGCCCAGAGCAGGCCGTAGGCGGTGATCATGGCCGCGAGGAACGCCGTACGTGTGGGGGCGTTGCGGGGCCGCTGGAGGAGATGGTGCTCCCGCTTGTCACCGGTGACCCACTGCTCGATGAAGGGCCACGACAGGACCACCATCAGCAGCACCATCGGGAGGATCTGGGCAGGAATCATCACGTTCCAGGACCAGGTGGTCCCGAAGATGTGGGTCTCCCAGCCGGGTGTGATCCGCATCAGGCCCTCGGCGATACCCATGTACCAGTCGGGCTGGGACCCTGCGGTGACCTTGGACGGGTCGTAGGGGCCGTACTTCCAGACCGGGTTGATCGCCAGCAGGCCACCCATCAGCGCGGTGATGCCGAAGACCATGAAGAAGAACCCGCCGGCCTTGGCCATGTAGACCGGCAGCATCGGGAAGCCGACCACGTTCTTCTCGGTCCGTCCGGGCCCGGGCCACTGGGTGTGCTTGTGGTAGACGAGCAGCAGCATGTGGGCCGTGATCAGGGCCAGGATCAGCCCCGGGATCAGCAGCACGTGGGCGATGTAGAGCCGCGGGATGATCACCTCGCCAGGGAACTCCCCACCGAACATGAAGAACGACATGTAGCTGCCCAGGACCGGGGTGGCCTTGACGATGCCGTCGGCGATCCGCAGGCCGGTGCCGGAGAGCAAGTCGTCGGGCAGGGAGTAGCCGGCGAAGCCCTCCAGGAAGCCCAGCCAGAACATGAGCAGGCCGAGGATCCAGTTCAGCTCGCGCGGCTTGCGGAACGCACCGGTGAAGAACACGCGCGCCATGTGGATGACGATGGCGGCCATGAACAGCAGCGCCGCCCAATGGTGCATCTGGCGCATGATGAGCCCGCCGCGCACGTCGAAAGACAGGCCCAGCGCGGTCTCATACGCCCGCGACATCGGCACGTCACGCAGGGGCACATAGGACCCCTGGTAGACGACCTCCTTCATCGACGGGTCGAAGAACAGCGCCAGGAACGTCCCGGTCAGCAGCAGGATGATGAACGAGAAGAGCGCGATCTCACCCAGCAGGAACGTCCAGTGGTCGGGGAAGACCTTGTTGAGGAGGCCCCGCAGCGGGGTCGCCGCCTTGTAACGGTCGTCGACCGCCCCGGCAAAGTTGGCCGGGACTTGCTTCATGTCGAATTTGCGTCGTTGTTTCATGCTTCA
>DASSJR010000115.1:0-5900 GCA_035691135.1 Nocardioides sp.
GGGGGCACGGCTGTTGGGCCGCGTGGTGTCCCGTCGGCTCGCGTTCCTCGTCTGCGGGGGCACCGGTTCCGGCAAGACCACCCTGCTCGACTCCTTGCTGTCCCTGGTCTCTCCCGACGAGAGGATCGTGCTGGTGGAGGACGCCAGCGAGCTCCGGCCCGCGCATCCCCATGTGATCGCCCTCGAGGCGCGGCCCGCCAACGTCGAGGGTGCGGGCGTGATCACGGTCCGCGACCTCGTTCGCCAGGCCCTGCGGATGCGACCCGACCGGCTGGTGGTCGGAGAGGTGCGCGGAGCTGAGGTCGTCGAGCTCCTGGCGGCTCTCAACACCGGTCACGAGGGCGGCTGTGGCACCATCCACGCCAACTCGGCCGTCGACGTGCCGGCACGCGTGGAGGCGCTGGCGCTGGCCGCCGGGCTGGGCCGTGAAGCCGTTCACAGCCAGCTCGCGTCGGCGGTCGACGTCGTGCTCCATCTCGCGCGGCAGCGTGACGGCACCCGCCGGCTCACCCAGGTGGCCGTACCCGCGCGCGACCCGGCCGGTCTGGTCACGATGCTCCCGGCCGTGGAGTTCGAGGCGGGCGGTGCCCGACCAGGGCCCGGCGCCGACCGTCTCGCCGCCCGGTTGGAGGGCTGATGCTGGTCGCAGGGCTCGCGGCCGCGGTCGCCGTCGCGCTGATGGTGCCGGGCTCACCGCACCTGATCGGGGCCTCCCGGTCTCTGCCGCTTCGAGGAATGGTCCTCTGGGCCGCCGTGCTCGTGGCGCTGCTGGCAGTCGCCACCCCACGGGTGGCCGCGCTGGCCCTGCTGGGACTGGGTGTGCTCGCCGGGGCCGGGCTCCTCGTTCGCCGCCGCCGGGCTCGTCGCGCCGCGCGGCAGGTGGCCGGGCGCGTGCTGGAGAGCTGCGAGCTGCTGGCTGCGGAGCTCGCCTCCGGGCAGCCGCCCGGTCGGTCGCTGGGTCGCGCGGCGCTGAGCTGGCCGGCCTTGAGACCAGTCGCCGACGCAGACGAGCTGGGGGGTGACGTGCCCGCAGCCATGCGCCGACTTGCGGCCCTCCCGGGGGCCGGCGACCTCCGCCTGATCGGGGCCGCCTGGGCCGTCTCCAGCAGGTCGGGGCAGGGTCTTGCCGACAGTGTCCGACGGTGTGCCGACGGCCTGCGCGACTCCCAGCGCGCGCAGCGAGTGGTCGAGGGTGAGCTGGCGTCTGCGCGCGCGACCGCCCGGCTGGTCGCGGCGCTCCCGTTGCTCGCGCTGCTGATGGGGACCGGCGCCGGGGGAAGCCCGCTGGCCTTCCTGCTCGGACACCCCCTTGGGTGGGGCTGTCTGGCTGGTGGGCTGCTGTTCGGCTTCGCTGGACTCTGGTGGATCGAGGTCATCGCTGGAGACGTGGAGAGCGGACCATGAACACCCCAGCCACATGCTCGCGGAGAGGTGGGTTGCGCGGGGCGCTAAGCGCCCGTCTCGAAACCTCCGCTTTGCCCGGGGACCCCGAATGAGCCTCCTCGCCGGACTGGCGGCTGGCGTCGTCGTACTGCTGTCGATCTCACCCCCGACCCGGCTCCCTGCCGCGACCGAACCGCGCGGGCCGGGGCCGCCCGCTGACGGCTGGATGCTGCGCTGGCGGTGGTTGCTGGCGACGATGGCGGCGGCCGGTGGTTTCGTGTTCGTCGGGGGCCGGGCGGCTCCCGTCGCCGCCGCCGTGACGGGCATCGCGGCGTGGTGGTTCATCACGCGGGCGGAGTCGCCTGTCCAGCGCCGCACCCGGCGTGAGATCCGCCGAGATCTGCCCCAGCTCGTCGACCTGCTCGCGGCGGCGTTGCGAGGCGGTGCCACTCCGGGGGCGGGAGTCCGGATGGCGTGCCGGGCTCTGCCCGGAGCGGCCGCGGAGCGGCTCTCGGGCGTGACCGAACGCCTCGAGCTGGGGGTGGATCCCGAGGCGGTCTGGGCGTCGCTCGCCGACGACCCGGACCTCGCGCCGCTGGGGCGGGCCCTTGCCCGGTCGCACCGCACCGGAGCGGGCGTGGTTCCCAGCGTCGAGCGGCTTGCCGACGACCTCGCCCGCTCGGCCGCAGCCCACGCCGAGGAACGCGCCCGTGCGGTGGGTGTCCGGGCCGCGCTTCCACTCGGACTGTGTCTGCTGCCGTCCTTCCTCCTGCTCGGCATCGTCCCCCTGGTCGTCGGCATGCTGTCCGAGCTGGACCTCTGACCGTCTTGCGGGCCACCAGCTCTCCACCGTCGCCGCCCCTGTCGGGTCCTTCCACAACCCGGCATCCGGACCCAGCGAACCGTCGCCAGGTTGGGCGAAGGTCGCATCGGGTGCTCGCACCGGGCGAGCACCGAACCGAGAGGCAGGGACATGAGGAACACTTGGACGCACGACGAGCGGGGCATCACCACGGCGGAGTACGCCGTCGGCACGGCGGCCGGAGCCGGACTGGCCGGTCTTCTCTACAAGCTGTTGACCGGTGGCTTCGGAGACCAGCTGCTGCGCACGCTCTTCGATCACGTGCTCGGACTGCTGGGCATTGGATGACCACTTCGTCGTCGACGACGGGGCGCAGTGACCGCAGCGCGCGAGGCGCGGTCACGGCCGAGCTCGCGCTCGTCCTGCCCCTGCTGGTCGCGGTCACCACGGGTCTGGTGTGGCTGCTCGCGATCGGGGCCGATCAGCTGCGCGCCGTCGATGCGGCCCGGGAGACGGCCCGGGCGCTGGCTCGAGGGGACGCACCGGAGGCGGCGATCGGAGTCGGGGAGCAGGTGGCGCCTGACGGGGCGACCGTGCGCGTCTCCACCCGGGGTGGCCAGGTCTACGTGACGGTGACCGGCGAGGCGTCGGGGCCGGGTGGGATCTTCAACGCGCTGCCCGCTGCCCAGCTCCATGGCGAGGCTGTCGCCGTCATCGAGGAGGGTTCCCCGTGAGCCGGAGCCAGCGCGGGGCCGCCAGCCTGCTGGCGGTCGCCATGCTGTCGGTGCTGCTCCTCGTGGGCGCCGCCCTCGGGGTGGTGGTGGCCATGGTGTGGGCGCACCGGACCGCTCAGGCGGCGGCTGACCTCTCGGCTCTCGCCGGTGCCGCCGAACTGCAGGACGGCGAGAGTGCCTGCGGCGCCGCCGGGCGGATCGCGGGCGCCAATCACGCCAGCCTGACCTCGTGCCGGGTCCAGGGAGAGGAGGTGGTGGTCGAGGTGATGGTCACGGGTCCCCGGTGGCTGGGCCAGGACGCGGACCTGTCAGCCCGCGCCCGGGCGGGACCCGGTTGACGCGCCGAGCAACGCGTCGAGGAGCGCGACCGCGCCGGCCTTGTCCAGCGGCTGGTTCTGGTTGCCACACTTGGGCGACTGGATGCATGAGGGGCACCCGTCGAGGCACTCACACGCCGAGATGGTCTCCCGGGTCGCGGTCAGCCAGGCCTCGGCCGCCTCGAACCCACGTCGCGCGAACCCGGCGCCTCCCGGATGGCCGTCGTAGACGAACACGGTGAGCTGGCCGGTGTCGGGGTGCACCGCGGTCGACACCCCGCCGATGTCCCAGCGGTCGCACGTCGCGAACAGCGGCAGCAGGCCGATCGAGCAGTGCTCCGCGGCGTGGGCGGACCCCGGGAGGTCGCGCGCAGCCGGTCCGCACTCGGCGAGCACGTCGTCGGGCACGGTCCACCACACGGCGCGGGTGCGCAGGTTGCGTTGGGGCAGGTCGAGGGGCTCCTCGGCCAGTACCTCCCCCGACGGCTGCCGCCGCTTCAGGAACGACACCACCTGGTGCGAGACGTCGACGTCGCCGAACGCGAGACGGCCGCCGGGCCACTCCCGGTGCTCCAGCTCGGCGCGGATCGTGATGTCGGTGATCTCGCGGGCCGAGGTGGAGTAGTCGAGACCGGCCGCGACGATCACCGCGACCCGCTCGTCGAGGTCGAGCGACTTCACCAGCCAGGTCTCCCCCCGGTGGACGTAGACCGCCCCCGCGTGTGCGGTGTGGTGGGCGCCGGCGGCGTCTACGGTGCCGATCACCCGTCCGGTCGTCTCCTCGACCAGCTGGAAGGCGCCACCACCGGTGGACCGGAGGTCGGCCAGGTCGGCAGCCCGACTGCGGTCGGTCCAGAACCAGCCGCGTGGACGACGCCGCAACAGTCCCCTCCCGGTGAGCTCGTCGAGCACCGCGCGGGCGCCGGCACCGAACAGGGCCAGGTCGGACTCCACCAACGGCGACTCGTAGGCGGCCGCGCACAGGTGCGGGCCCAGCACGACCGGGTTGTCCGGGTCGAAGACCGTCGCTTCGACCGGCCGGCCCAGGAGCGCCTCTGGATGGTGGACGAGATAGGTGTCGAGGGGGTCGTCCCGCGCCACGAGGACAGCCAGCGCGTCCTGGGCGCCACGGCCGGCGCGACCGACCTGCTGCCAGAATGCCGCACGAGTCCCGGGGAACCCCGCCATCAGGACCGCGTCGAGGCCGCTGATGTCGATGCCGAGCTCGAGCGCGTTGGTCGCGGCCAGGCCGACGAGCTCCCCGGCCCGCAGGCCGGCCTCGAGCGCCCGCCGCTCCTCCGGCAGGTAGCCGCCCCGGTAGGCGGCCACCCGCTCCGGGAGCGAGGGGTCGACCTCGGCCAGGAGCTGGGCGGCGGTCATGGCGACCTGCTCGGCGCCGCGGCGAGAACGGATGAACGCCAGAGTCCGGACGTCCTCGGCCACCAGATCAGCCAGGAGGTCGGCGGTCTCGGAGGAGGCGGCGCGGCGTACGGGCGCGCCGTTCTCGCCGGTCCAGGAGGTGAGGGGTGGTTCCCACAGGGCCAGCGCCACCTGGCCACGTGGCGACCCGTCGTTGGTGACCGGGACGACCTCGAGACCGGTCAGTCGGGACGCCGTGGTGGCCGGCTCGGCCATCGTGGCCGAGGCGACCACGAACGTGGGCTCGCTCCCGTGGAGCGCGCAGACCCGCCGCAGGCGCCGCAAGACGTGGGACACGTGGGCGCCGAACACGCCCCGGTAGTGATGCCCCTCGTCGACGACCACGTAGCGCAGAGAGCCGAGGAACGACGACCAGCGACCATGGCCCGGCAGCAGCGACCGGTGGAGCATGTCCGGGTTGGTCAGGACGTACTCGGCATGGTCGCGAGTCCAGTCCCGCTGGTCGCGGGGACTGTCACCGTCGTGTGTGCTGAGGCGTACGTCGAGGCCGAGCGAGGCCAGCCCCGCCAGCTGGTCGTGGGCGAGGGCCTTGGTCGGTGCGAGGTAGAGGACGGTGGCGCCGCGCTCGCCGCGCGGTCCGCGCGAGGACCGGATGGCGCTCAGCGTCGGGAGCTGGTAGGCGAGAGACTTGCCGGAGGCCGTGCCGGTGGCCACCACGACATGGGTGCCGGCGTGGGCGGCATCGGCCGCGACCACCTGGTGCCGCCAGGGTCGCTCGATCCCGCATCGGCCATAGGCCGACCGCAGGTCGTCGGGCACCCACGCCGGCCAGTCGGCGAGGACGGCCGCGCGGGGCGGGAGCACCTCGAGATGGGTGAGCCGGTCGGCGCGGCCGGGTCCAGCCGCGAGCCTGTCGATCCACCCGGTCACGGCTGCTGCCGTCGGGTCCGCCGCACCCACGTGTGCAGTCTGGCAAACGGCGGGGACATGGGTCCCGAGACCGGACCAACCCCGGCTGGAGCGCCCCCCGTCAGGGACAACGGTCTTCAACAGGTTGATACAACTTGAGGCGCGAAGCCGATCCGCGTGGTTTTATTGATCACGTACCATCATCCGGCGAGCGGGATGCCACCAATGACATCGCCGCCCGTGAACGTTTGGGAGAGACCGTGGACCTGACTCTTGCGACGCACGAGGTCGATGGACGGACCGTCGTGGCTGTCGGGGGCGAGATCGACGTCTACACGGCACCCAAGCTGCGCGACAAGATCACCGAACTCGTGG
>DASSJR010000116.1:0-9716 GCA_035691135.1 Nocardioides sp.
GTCGGTGATGGTGTTCGGCGCCTACACCTTCGTCAACATCTGGCAGAACAACCAGTGGTGCGGGCAGGAGGACATCACCTTCGGCAAGTGCTACGAGGTGCGCGACCCGCTCGACCTGGCGATCATCGCCGCCGCCATCACGGGTGCCTGCTTCGGGTTCCTGTGGTGGAACGCGTCGCCGGCCAGCATCTTCATGGGCGACACCGGATCGCTGTCCCTCGGCGGAGCGCTGGCAGGTTTCGCGATCCTGACCCGCACCGAGATGCTGCTCGCCGTCCTCGGTGGAATCTTTCTGATGGAGACCCTCTCGGTGATGCTGCAGGTCGGCTTCTTCAAGCTGACCAAGGGCCGGCGGATCTTCCGGATCGCCCCGATCCACCACCACTTCGAGATGGTCGGCTGGGAGGAGGTCAACGTGGTGATCCGGTTCTGGATCATCACCGGCCTGTCTGTCGCCGCCGGCCTCGGGATCTTCTACGCCGAGTGGGTTGCCGGCGCATGAAGCTCACCCCAGATCAGCTGGGAAGGCACGACTCGTGGGAGGGCGTCCGGGCCGTCGTGGCCGGCTTCGGCGTATCCGGTTTCGCCGCCGCCGACAACCTCACCCATCTCGGCGCGCGCGTGACCGCGCTCGACGAGAACCCTGCCGGCAAGGAGGAGCAGGCCGAGCTCCTCGGCATCCTCGGCGCCGACATCCGGCTGGGAGAGGGTGCGACCACCACCCTTCCCGACGACGTCGACCTCGTCGTCACCTCGCCGGGCTGGCGACCGACCGCCCCCCTGCTCGCCCAGGCCCGCGACCGCGGCGTCCCCGTGTGGGGCGAGGTGGAGCTCGCGTGGCGGCTGCGCGACCCCGACCAGCCGGCCCCCTGGCTCGCCGTCACCGGCACCAACGGCAAGACCACGACGGTACAGATGCTCGACCGCATCCTGCGTGCCGCCGGCCTCCGCAGCGCAGCGGCCGGCAACGTCGGGCTGCCCCTCGTCGAGGCGGTCATGGACCCCGAGCCCTACGACGTCCTCGCCGTGGAGCTCTCCAGCTTCCAGCTCCACTACACCCACTCGATGAGCGCGGAGTCCGCGGCGGTCCTCAACGTCGCCGAGGACCACCTCGACTGGTACACCAGCTTCGAGGACTACGCCGCCGACAAGGGCCGGATCTACGAGCAGGTCCAGCGGGCCTGCGTCTACAACGTCGCGGACTCCGAGACCGAGCGGCTGGTCCGTGAGGCCGACGTGGTCGAGGGCGCCAGGGCGATCGGCTTCACCCTCGGCACGCCGTCCGTCGGCATGGTCGGGGTCGTCGACGACGTGCTCGCGGACCGGGCCTTCGTCGAGGACCGTGCCACCACCGCGGCCGAGCTGTGCACGATCGGGGACCTCGCGTCACCGGCGCCGCACTTCGTCGCCAACGCCCTCGCGGCCGCGGCCCTGGCCCGCGCCCACGGCATATCGCAGGCGGCGGTCCGCGAGGGGCTTCGGGCCTTCCGGCCCGACGGGCACCGGATCGAGACCGTCGCCGTGGTCGACGGGGTCACCTGGATCGACGACTCCAAGGCCACCAACCCGCACGCCGCGCAGTCCTCGCTCCAGGGCTACGACCCGGTGGTGTGGGTCGCGGGCGGGCTGGCCAAGGGTGCCCGCTTCGACGACCTGGTCGCCGCGGTCCGGTCGCGGCTGCGCGGCGTCGTACTCCTCGGGCGTGACCGCGCGGTCATCGCGGACGCCCTTTCGCGACACGCGCCAGATGTTCCGGTCATCGTCGTCGACGACGGCGAGACTGGGCGCGCAAGGGGTGAAAACCCCATGGAGAACGTGGTCGACGCGGCGGCCCGGATGACCGAACCCGGTGACACCGTGCTGCTCGCGCCGGGCTGCGCCTCCATGGACATGTTCACCGACTACGGCGCGCGCGGCGACGCCTTCGCGGCGGCGGTACGCCGCCTGGAGGGCCGGGCCTGAACCGAAGGGGGACGATGACCACCACCGTTCACCCCCCGCACACCGGCACGTCGGCTCCCGAGCGCAAGCCGCGCACCTCGGTCGGCAGCTGGTACGCCGCGGCGCGCCAGGCCCTCGACCGTCCGCTGACGTCCTACTACCTGCTGCTCGGCGCCTCGGCACTGCTCCTGACGATCGGGCTGGTCATGGTGCTGAGCGCGTCGAGCGTCTACTCCTTCGAGCATCACGACGGCGACTCCTACGCCGTGGTCAAGCGCCAGCTGCTGTGGGTGCTGATCGGCATCCCGTGTGCCTGGATCGCCTCCCGGCTGCCCTACCGCGCGATCCGGCAGGTCTCCTGGCTCGGGATCATCGTCGCGGTGGTGATGCTGGCACTCACGGTCAAGCTCGGCACCACCGTCAACGGCAACACCAACTGGCTGGCGTTCGGCCCGATCCAGATCCAGCCGTCCGAGATCGCCAAGCTGGCGATCGTGCTCTGGTCAGCGCACGTCTACGCCCAGAAGGACCGACGGCTCGGTCGCCTCCACCAGGTGATGATGCCGGTGGTGCCGGTGATCCTGGCCATCACCCTGCTGGTCATCGTGGGCGACGACCTCGGGACGGCCCTGGTCCTGTTCGCGATCCTGCTGGCGATGCTGTGGGTGGTCGGGGCTCCGGCCCGGCTGTTCACCGTCGCGCTGACGGTGATCGGCGTGGTCGCGATCTGGATCGCGTCGACGAGTGCCGAGCGACGGGAGCGGCTCACCAACTTCGTCGATCCGTTCAAGGACTACCACGACGCCGGGTGGCAGCCCGCCCACGGCCTCTACGCCCTCTCCACGGGCGGCTGGTTCGGCCAGGGGATCGGCGCCAGCCAGCAGAAGTGGGGTGACCTCCCGGAGGCGCACACCGACTACATCTTCGCGGTCCTCGGCGAGGAGCTCGGACTGGTGGGCACCCTGCTGGTCATCGGCCTGTTCCTCACCATCGCCTACGCCGCGATCAAGGTCGCGCTCGCCACCCGCGACCCCTTCGTCCGCTACATGTCGTTCGGCATCGTGGTCTGGCTGATCGGACAGATGATCATCAACGTCGGCATGGTGCTCGCTCTGCTGCCGGTCATCGGTATCCCGCTGCCGCTCATCTCCTACGGCGGCTCGGCGCTGCTGCCATCGCTGGTCGCCCTCGGGCTGCTGATCGGGTTCGCCCGACGTGAGCCGGAGGCCGCCCGGGCCCTCGCCCAGCGCCGCCGAGCCCGCTCGTAGGCTGATCCACGATGCGTGTTCTCCTCGCCGGCGGCGGAACTGCTGGCCACACCTCGCCCCTGATCGCCACCGCCGACGCCCTGCGCCGGCTCGTCCCCGAGGCCGAGATCACCTGCCTCGGCACCCCGCGGGGCCTCGAGACCCGGGTGGTCCCCGAGGCCGGCTACCCGCTCGAGCTGATCCCCCCGGTCCCGCTTCCACGCAAGCCCAGCGCCGACCTGTTCAGGGTGCCCGCTCGCATGCGCGGGGCGGTCAAGGAGACACTGGCGATCTTCGACCGGGTCCGGCCCGACGTGGTGGTCGGCTACGGCGGCTACGTCTCCATGCCCGCCTATCTCGCCGCCCGCCGACGTCACCTGCCGCTGGTGGTCCACGAGCAGAACACCCTGCCGGGGCTGGCCAACAAGGTCGGTGCCCGGATCGCCGCCCGGGTCGCGGTCAGCTTCCCGGACACCCGGTTGCCGAAGGCGGAGTACGTCGGACTGCCGATCCGGAGGATGATCTCCCAGCTCGACCGGGCCGGCACGCGCGACGAGGCACGTGCCTTCTTCGGGCTCGACCTGCACCGACCGACACTGCTCGTCACCGGCGGCTCGCAGGGCGCCATGCGACTCAACCGCGCCGTCTCGGGCGCGGCCCGCACGTTGTCCGACGCGGGTGTCCAGGTGCTGCACGTCCAGGGCAAGCACGGCGGCGCCGAACCGGCCGCTACCGAGACGCCGTACATCGTCCTGGACTACTGCGACCGGATGGACCTCGCGCTGGCTGCCGCGGACCTGACGGTCTGTCGGGCGGGTGCCTCGACCCTGACCGAGGCCGCAGCGACAGGCCTGCCCGCGGTGTTCGTACCGCTCCCGATCGGCAACGGCGAGCAGGAGCTGAACGCCCGCACCGTGGTGGCGGTCGGTGGCGGGCTGCTGGTCGCCGACGCCGCCCTCACCCCCGAGTGGGTGGCCGCGACCATCCCGGGGTTGATCACCGACCGCGACCGTCTCGGCGTCATGGGCAAGGCGGCCGCCGACCTGATCCCGCGCGACGCCGACGAGCAGCTCGCCGGGATCATTGTCGACGCTGCGCGCGGTGGCGTCTCGAGGGAGGCGGCCGGATGAGGCTCCCGGTCCCCGAGCAGATCCCGGCCGCCGACGAGCTCGGCCGGGTCCACTTCGTCGGCCTCGGCGGCGCGGCTCTGTCCGGCATCGCCCGGATCATGGCCGAGCGCGGGATGCCGGTGACCGGCAGCGACGATCAGGAGACGCCGTTCCTGCCGGCCCTGCGCGAGCTGGGGGTCGCCGTCCGGCGTGGGTACGCCCCCGAGCACCTGGGCGACGCCGACACGGTCGTCGTCACCACGGCCGCCCGGGAGGACAACCCGGAGGTGCTCGAGGCACGTCGCCGGGGGCTGCTGATGCTTCCCCGGTCGGCGGGACTGGCGTCGCTGATGGAGGACCGGCGGGTGCTGGCGGTGTCCGGCACTCACGGCAAGACCACGACGACCTCCCTGCTCACCATGGCGCTGCTGGCCGCGGGCGCCGATCCGACCTACGCCATCGGCGCGGTGCTCGTGCAGACCGGCAGCAACGCTCACGACGGCAGCGGCGACCTCTTCGTGGCCGAGGCCGACGAGAGCGACGGCGCCTTCCTCGTCTACCACCCCCACGCCGCGATCGTGACCAACGTCGAGGCCGACCACCTCGACATCTGGGGTACCGAGGAGGCCTACCGGGCGGCGTTCGTCGAGTTCGTCGACACCCTCGACCCCGACGGGTTCCTGGTCTGCTGCGTCGACGACGACGGCGCCGCGGACCTCGCACAGGAGGCGCGCAGCCGCGGCCGCGAGGTGATCGGCGTCGGAGAGTCCGAGACCGCCGACCTCCGCGCCAAGGACCTGGTGTTCGAGGGCACGAGGTCCACCTTCACGGTGCTCGATGCGGATCGCGAGCACGGGACCGTGCGGCTGCAGATCCCGGGTCGCCACTACGTCCTCGACGCCCTGGCCGCGCTCGCACTCGGGCTGCGGCTCGGCTACTCCTTCGACGACCTCCGCCGTGGCCTCGAGGGCTTCACCGGGTCCCGGCGCCGGATGGAGCTGAAGGGCGAGGCGGCCGGCGTTCGCGTGTTCGACAGCTACGCACACCACCCGGTCGAGATCGCCGGTGACCTCCAGGCCGCACGTGCGGTGGCGGGGGAGGGACGCCTGGTTGTCGCCTTCCAGCCCCACCTCGTCTCCCGCACCCGGATCTTCGGGCGGGCCATGGGTGAAGCACTCGGTGCTGCCGACGAGGTCGTGGTGCTCGACGTCTACCTGGCCCGCGAGGAGGCCGACGGTGAGGTGACCGGCCGGCTGGTTGCCGACGCCGTACCACTCCCGGCGTCGTCGGTGACGTTCGTCCCGACCCAGGACGACGTCGCCGCTGTCCTGGCCAGGAAGGCCCGGCCGGGCGACCTCGTCCTCACCCTGGGGGCCGGGAGTGTGACCGAGGTGGGCCCCGAGGTCCTGCAGCTGCTGGCGGAGAGTGCCGATGCGTGAAGCCGTGAGGACCAGGACCGACACCACCGGGACGACGCCCGCCGTCGACCCCGCCACCCTCCGCAGCCGGAAGCGGTTCGCCCGCCGCCAGTGGGCGCGGCGATGGCTGGCCTGGCGACGCGTGGTCGCGCTGCTGCTGCTCATCGCACTGATGGTCGGCACGGTCTGGCTCTTCTACTTCTCCGACGTGCTGGCGGTGAAGGAGGTCGAGGTCCACGGCACCCGGACGCTGGCCGGCGAGGAGGTCCGCGAGGTCGCCTCCGTGCCGCCCGGCCAGCCACTGGCCAGGGTCGACCTCGACGCGATCCGGGCGCGGATCGAGGCCCTGGCGGTCGTGCGCCACGCCGCCGTCACCCGCGCCTGGCCGGACCGGGTGCTGATCGATGTAGAGGAACGCGTCGCCATCGCCGTGGTCGAGATCGGCGGCCGGATCCGCGGCCTGGACGCCGAAGGAGTGGTCTTCCGCAACTACCCGAAGCCACCCCCGGGCATGCCGCAGGTACGCACCTCGACCGACACGCACAGCGACGCCCTTCAGGAAGCCGCCCTGGTGGTCGAGGCGCTTCCGGCCGAGATCGACCGCCGGGTCGACCATGTCGAGGTGGCCACCGTCGACCAGATCTCTTTGGTGCTGCGCGACGGGAAGACCGTCGTGTGGGGGAGCGCGGAGGAGTCGGATGCCAAGGCCGAGGTCCTGACCGAGCTGCTCGAGCAGCCCGCGCGCACGTACGACGTCAGCGTGCCGGGACAGCCGACCACCTCCGGCTGAGGCGAATCCCGGCAATTGTCTTGGTCGCGACGGCGTGTCCTGCCGGACCGTGGTGCGAGCGGTGCCTACTGTCCTTTCCAACGCGAGGTTGACATAACTATAACCCTCAGGTTCAGGGTTACAGTTCTGAAGATCTCGTGGCTTCCCCGCCGACGCAGTCCCAGATCATTCCGTCGCTCCGACCGGGGCCGAACACGAGAGGCACACCCGCCGTGGCAGCAGCACAGAACTACCTCGCCATCATCAAGGTCGTGGGCATCGGTGGGGGTGGGGTCAACGCCGTCAACCGGATGATCGAGGTCGGACTCAAGGGCGTTGAGTTCATCGCGATCAACACCGACGCGCAGGCCCTGCTCATGAGCGATGCCGACGTCAAGCTCGACATCGGACGCGAGCTGACCCGCGGGCTCGGCGCCGGCGCCAACCCCGACGTCGGCACCCAGGCCGCCGAGGACCACGCCGACGAGATCGAAGAGGTCATCAAGGGCGCCGACATGGTGTTCGTGACCGCCGGTGAGGGCGGTGGCACCGGCACCGGTGGCGCCCCCGTCGTCGCGCGGATCGCCCGCTCGCTGGGCGCGCTCACCATCGGTGTGGTGACCCGCCCGTTCGCCTTCGAGGGCCGCCGTCGCGCCAACTCCGCGGAGGAGGGGATCTCCCAGCTGCGCGAGGAGGTCGACACCCTGATCGTCATCCCCAACGACCGGCTGCTCTCGATCAGCGATCGCAACGTCTCGGTCCTCGACGCGTTCAAGCAGGCCGACCAGGTGCTGCTCCAGGGTGTCTCCGGGATCACCGACCTGATCACGACCCCCGGGCTGATCAACCTCGACTTCGCCGACGTCAAGTCGGTGATGGCCAACGCCGGCTCGGCCCTGATGGGCATCGGTTCGGCGCGCGGCGAGGACCGCTCGGTCGCCGCTGCCGAGATGGCCGTGTCGAGCCCGCTGCTGGAGGCCTCGATCGAGGGCGCCCACGGCGTCCTGCTCTCGATCGCCGGCGGGTCCGACCTCGGACTGTTCGAGATCAACGAGGCAGCCGCTCTGGTCGCCCAGGCCGCCCACGCCGAGGCCAACATCATCTTCGGTGCCACCATCGACGACGCCCTCGGCGACGAGGTGCGAGTGACGGTGATCGCCGCCGGCTTCGACGGCGGGATGCCGCAGCGTCGCGACGAGGGCACGGTCCTCCGCCGCGAGCCGCGACCCCAGCAGAGCCAGGCCGAGACCCGGGCGGCGGCCCAGCAGGTCGCCACCCGCGTCAAGCCGGAGCAGGCGTCCCTGTCGGCTGCGCGTCCGCCGGCCGACCAGCCCGTGCCGGCACGTAAGCCGGCTCCCGCAGGCGCACCGGCGGGGAGTGAGCCTGCTCCCGCCAGCCCGCCGCGGCAGCCGCGCCAGGTCCAGTTCGACGACGACGACCTGGACGTGCCCGACTTCCTGAAGTAGGGATCCTCCCTGTACCTGTTCAGATCCACGCACGGCCCCGCCGACCTGGCCTTCACCGACCGGCACGGCGGGGCCAGTGCCGTGCCCTTCGACTCGCTCAACCTCGCGCTGGAGGGAGACGACGACCCTGACGTGGTCGCCCAGAACCTGAGGATCGTCCTCGACGACTTCGCCCCGGGCGACCGGCTGGCCGACCTGCACCAGGTCCACGGCTCCGAGGTCGACGTGGTCGAGGACCGGCCCACTCCGGAGCGGCCCGACGCCGACGGGCTCGTGACTGCCCGGGCCGGTGTCGTGCTGATGGTGCGGGCGGCTGACTGCGTGCCCGTGCTGCTGGCCGACGCCGACGCCGGCGTCGTCGGGGCCGCCCACTGCGGCCGACCCGGCCTCGCGGCCGGAGTGGTGCCGGCGACCGTGGGTCGCATGCGCGACCTCGGCGCACATGCGATCACCGCGTGGATCGGTCCCCACGTGTGCGGCTCCTGCTATGAGGTGCCCGAGCCGATGCGGGCCGCGGTCGGCGCCGCCGTACCCGCCAGTGTCGCGACCACCTCCTGGGGCACGCCCTCGCTCGACCTCGGCGCGGGCGTCCGCGCGCAGCTGACGGGTGAGGGAGTCTCGGTGCACGACGTGTCCCGCTGCACCCGCGAGTCGGAGGACCTCTACTCCTACCGTCGCGACGGAGATCGCGCGGGACGGCTGGCCGGGCTGATCAGGTTGCGCTCATGAGCGAGCGGCACGACGAGATCGCGGCGAACCTGGCCAGCGTGCGCGAGCGGATCGGGTCCGCCTGCGCCGACGCCGGACGTGATCCTGCGGAGGTCACCCTGGTCGTGGTGACCAAGTTCTTCCCGGCTTCCGACGTGCGCCTGCTCGCCGGCCTCGGCGTCACCGACATCGGGGAGAACCGCCACCAGGAGGCGGAGGCGAAGGTCGCCGAGTGCCGCGACCTCGACCTGCGGTGGCACTTCGTCGGCGGGCTGCAGAGCAACAAGGCCGCGGCTGTGGCGTCCTACGCCGACGTCGTGGAGTCCGTGGACCGCCGCAAGCTGGTGCGCCGGCTCAACGAGGGCGCCCACGGACGTTCCCATCCGGTCGACTGCCTGATCCAGGTCAGCCTCGACGAGCCCGGTGCCGAGGGCCGCGCCGGTGCCGCGCCCGACGACGTCCCGGCGCTGGCCGAGGCGATCGAAGCGGCCGGCATGCTCCGGTTGCGGGGGCTGATGGCGGTGGCACCGCTGGGCGTGGATCCACACGGCCCCTATCAGCGGCTCTCGGAGATCCACGCGAACTTCGCGTCCACACGGCCGGAGGCGACCTGGCTGTCGGCCGGGATGAGTGCAGACCTCGAGGAGGCGATCCGGGCCGGCGCGACACACGTGCGCATCGGCACCGCGATCCTCGGATCGAGGCCACAGGTCAAGTAGTGTCCAAAACACACAGCAGCGCCGTACGGGCGCAGGAGTTCCGGAGGACGAAGTCATGAGCGGCGCGATGCGCAGGATCGGTGAATACCTCGGCCTGCTCGAGGACACGCGGTACGACGACGACTACGACGCAGACTACGAGACCTCCGACCGCGGTGTGCCGGCCGGACGGGCATCGCAGCCCGGCCCCGCCAGTGCCAACGTGTCCGACCTCGCCGAGCGCCGCCGACCGGCCGCCGGCCCCACAGGAGTGGTAGCCGAATTGTCCCGCATCACCACCTTGCACCCGCGCACCTACAACGAGGCGCGCACCGTGGGCGAGAACTTCCGCGACGGCAC
>DASSJR010000117.1:0-3231 GCA_035691135.1 Nocardioides sp.
TCGACGGCCGGAGTCCGGCACCAGGGCCGACGCCGCGTGGACGATCCACTCCGCCGACCACGGGACGACGTTGCCCGGGACGCCGGTGCGGTCCAAGGGGCAGCCCGAGAGCGGGGACCAGGCCGTCGACGAGGCGGCGTACGGCGTCGCCGGGACGCTCGCGCTGTTCGCCGAGGTCTACGGCCGGGCGTCCTTCGACGATGCCGGCGCCCCGGTGATCGCGACCGTGCACTACGGCCAGGACTACGTCAACGCCTTCTGGGAGGGCAGCCAGCTGGTGTTCGGCGACGGCGACCGCCGGGTGTTCGACCGGTTCACCAAGCCGGTCGACGTGCTCGGCCATGAGTTCTCGCACGGAGTGGTGCAGCACACCGCAGCCCTGGTCTACGAGGGCCAGCCGGGCGCGCTGAACGAGTCCGTCGCCGACGTCTTCGCTGCCTGCCTCAAGCAGCGGCTGCTCGCCCAGACCCCGGCGCAGGCGGACTGGCTGATCGGCGAGGGACTCTTCCTGCCCGGGGTGAAGGCCCGCGCCCTGCGCGACATGGCGGCCCCGGGAACGGCGTACGACGACCCGGTCCTCGGCGCTGACCCGCAGGTCGGCCACATGGACGACTACGTCGAGACCGAGGACGACAACGGCGGGGTCCACCTCAACTCCGGGATCCCCAACCGCGCCTTCCAGCTCGCCGCCACCTCAATCGGTCACAACACCTGGGCCGGGGCCGGCGCCATCTGGTACGCCGCCCTCACCAGCGCGGCTGTCGGCCCGGCGACCGACTTCGCCGGGTTCGCGGCAGCGACGATCTCAGCGGCGGGCGACCACGCCGACGCGGTCGCCGCGGCCTGGTCGGAGGTCGGGGTCTCGACTGGGGCGGCACCCTCCGCGCCGGTGCCCCCGGTCGGGTCGACTGCGGCGGGTGTGGTGACGGTGCGTCGCTCGGGCGGCTTCGTCGGGTCGACCATCGAGGGGCAGGTCGACCTCGATGACCCGGACGACGACGTGGTGGCCGAGGTGCGCGGCCTGGTGGCCCGGATCGACCTCGCCGCCGCGGCGGCGAGCGGCAAGGCCTACCCGGACATGTACTCCTACGTCTTCGACCTCGGCGGCACCCGGGCGACCGTGCCCGAGCAGCACCTCACCCCCGAGCTGCGGCGCCTGGCCGACCTGCTGCTGGACCGTTCCCGATAGTCCGGCACGAAAGGCACCCGAAATCCCCTGTGGCAGGTGATTTCCGTTCCGGACTATCGCAGCAGAGGCGTCACGAGGAGAGGGCGCGATCGAGTGCGGCGTCGACGTGCAGCGTGGTGCACGGGAAGACCGGGATGTCGACGTCGGGCTGCTTGATCAGCAGCTCCAGCTCGGTGCAGCCGAGGAGTACGCCGCCCGCGCCCGCGTCCCAGAGCTCCTCCACGATCTCGACCACCCGGCGGCGGGTGCGGGGGAGCACGTGGCCGTGCACGAGCTCCTCGTAGATCGCTGCGTTGAGCCACTCATGGTGCTCCTCGGCCGGCACGATGGCCCGCACCCCGTGAGCGGCCAGCCGGTCGGTGAAGAACGGGTCGGCCATGGCGACCTTGGTGCCGATGAACCCGACCGTGGTCACGCCCTGGTCGACGCACGCCTTCGCGACGACATCGGCGAGGTGCACCAGCGGGATCCCGACCGCGGCCTCCACCTGGTCGGCCACCTTGTGGAACGTGGTCGTGCACAGCAGCAGGAAGTCGGCCCCGGCCCGCTCCACGCCACGGCCGGCCTCGGCCAGGAGCTCACCGATCTGCTGCCAGCGCTCGGCGTCCTCGAGGTGGGTGACCTCGGCGAAGTCGACCGTGCTGAGCACCAGCTTCGGCGAGGAGAGGCCGCCGAGCCGTTGTTGCACGCCGAGGTTGAGGTCGCGGTAGTAGACCGCGCTGCTCTCCCAGCTCATGCCGCCGACGAGTCCGATGGTCTGCACGCGGGCAGTCTTTCACGACCCGTCAGACGCGGTGCACCTTGTGCTGGGCGGCCTGAGCGCGGGGTCGGATCACCAGCTCGTCGACGTTGACGTGGCTGGGTCGGGTGGCGACCCAGGCGATGGCGTCGGCGATGTCTTCGGCGACCAACGGGTCAGGTACGCCGGCGTAGACGGCATCCGCCTTCTCCTGGTCCCCCTCGAACCGGACCAGCGCGAACTCGTCGGTGCGGACCATGCCCGGCGCGATCTCGCTGATCCGGATCGGCTCGCCGCACAGCTCGAGCCGGAGGGTCTCGGTGACGACCTGGGTGCCGTGCTTGGCGGCGGTGTAGCCGCCGCCACCCTCGTAGGCGATCCGGCCCGCGGTCGACCCGACGTTGACGATCAGCCCGTCGCCGCTCGCCCGGAGCGCGGGGAGCAGGGTCTGGGTGACCTGCAGGAGACCAATCACGTTGACCTCGTACATCGCCCGCCAGTCGGCGGGGTCCGCCGCCTCCACCGGGTCGGACCCGAACGCGCCGCCGGCGTTGTTGACCAGCACGTGCAGGACCCCGCCCACCGCGTCGGAAAGTCCTCGGACCGAGGCTGGGTCGGTCACGTCGCAGGCGACCGCGCGACCGCCGATCTCGGTGGCCAGCACCTCGATCCGGTCGGTACGGCGTGCAGCGCACACGACGTCGTACCCCTCGGCCGCGAGCGCCCGGGCGGTGGCCGCCCCGATGCCGCTGCTCGCGCCGGTCACGACGGCCAGCCGGTTGTGGTCCATGCCCAGATTCTGCACACCGATGACCGGTCCGCGCGAAGCGGTGGCAGAATTGCCCCGAGGAGGGGGCCTCGGGGTGGCCAAGACCCCGCGGAACTGGTCGGTCTTCAAGAAGCTGGAGAACCATGAACGTGCGCCCTCTCGCCCGTGTCTGCGGACTGCTCGGGGGACTGTGCTGGGTGGCTCGGTGGGTACTCGGCGGCGGCACCGTCGGCGACGTACTTCAGTGGGCCGGCCTGGTGCTGCTGTTTGTCGGGCTGTTCGGCCTCGGGACCGCGCTGGTCAACAAGGGCGAAGTCTGGCTGCAGGTGATCGTCGGCGTCGCCTTCCCCCTGCTCGTCTGGTCGGTGGTGGAGGTGCTGCACGCCTCGGGAGACCCGGTGGTGATCGACGCGGTCGTCGGAGTCATGATCGCCGCTACCTGCGTCCTGGCACTCGGCCCCCGGGGCGAGGGCGGGCAGCGGCCGCCCCGACGGCACGCGGGCGCCCACGCCCGCTGAGCCACACCCCGGGCTG
>DASSJR010000118.1:0-10651 GCA_035691135.1 Nocardioides sp.
CCGGCGGTGGCGACCTCGCCCCGCTGCACCATCCGGTCCAGCAGCATCCGCACGTTGCGGTCGTTGTTCCAGCCGCTGGACTCCCAGGGGATGAGCGTGGTGTCGGGGAGGGCGCTCGTCGGCAGCGGCCCCTCGTCGTAGAGCTTGTCCAGGATGTCGCGCCGGGTGTCGTCGTTGGCCTCGACCCAGTCGCGCAGCGACACCTCCCAGTCCTTGAGCTCACCGACACCGGGCCACGCCGCCATCTCGGCGCGGTAGAGCGCAATGTCTTCGGCCGGCCGCAGCATGCTGTGCAGCTCGACCAGCGAGCCGTCGGCGACGGCGTCCTCGAGCTCGTCCCGGCGGAACCCCGGCCCGAGCCGGCTCCAGGCCACCACCTCGGCGCTGGGCGCCACCGCGGCCGTGGGCTCGACCTGAAGCAGCGTCAGGTGTCGCACCAGGTCGAGCAGGTCGGTGGGGCGCGCGGAGTCGAGCAGCTGCGCGCGTACGGCGATCCGGCGGGCCTCGGTCCGCGACAACCGGTGGACGGTCACGGCCTCAACGTAGTGGAACTTACGGACGAAGAACGTCCGGAACCGGCACTACGGTGGCGCCCATGACCGACAGCGAACCTCCCTGGGAGCCACCCCTCGCCGGCACCGAGGCCGAGCACCTCGTCGGCGCGCTCGAGCGTCTCCGCGCGACCTTCCGGTGGAAGACCGACGATCTCGACACCGACGGGCTGCAGGCCCGGTTCGGATCCTCGACTCTTACCCTCGGCGGCCTCCTGAAGCACCTCGCGCTCGTGGAGGACCACTACTTCACCACCAAGTTGAGTGGCGAAGAGCCGGGCCCGCCCTGGGACACCGTCGACTGGGACGCCGACAGCGACTGGGAGTTCACCTCCGCCGCGTCCGACACCCCCGAGGAGCTCTACGCGCTGTGGGACGAGGCGGTCGAGCGGTCCCGCCTGCGGCTCGAGGCGGCCCTGGCCGACGGCGGGCTCGACCGGCCCGTGCACTCCTCCGACGGCGAGGGCAACCACGCCAACCTGCGCCGGCTGGTCTGCGACCTGGTCGAGGAGTACGGCCGGCACACCGGCCACGCCGACCTGCTCCGCGAGGCGGTGGACGGCCGCGTCGGCGAGGACCCGCCGCACGAGTGGCGGGCCCGGACCGTGGCAGGGTAAGGACATGGGCGAGATCGCGGTGCACGAGTTCATGTCGCTGGACGGGGTGTTCGAGGATCCGAGCTGGACCTTCGACCACGGCTTCGTCCCCGCGATGGGCGACACCATGGGCGCGATCACGGACGCGTCCACCGCGATCCTGCTGGGTCGGCGCACCTACGAGATGTTCGCGCCGGCCTGGTCGACCCGCACCGTCGAGGACGACCCCGGCGCGCCGTTCTTCAACGACACCCACAAGTACGTCGTCGGCGCGACCGAGCCCAACGTCGGCTGGGGACCGTCGACCCGCCTCGGCGGCTACGACCCCGACGTGATCCGCACGCTCAAGAACGACACCGACGGCACCATCTTCACCTCCGGCAGCGGCACCCTGGTCCGGGCGATGCTGCAGGACGGCCTGGTCGACACCCTCCACCTGTTCGTCTACCCGGTCGCGCTGGGCAGCGGGCAGCGGCTCTTCGGCGAGAGCGTCGACTCGACCCGGCTGAGCCTCCGGGCGCACGAGGCCTACGACAACGGCGTCGTCCACCTGGCCTACGGACCCGCCTGACGCTGACCCGTAGTGAATCCTCGACGGGTCGGTGGGTTCAGGGGTGCGAGGGTGCGGGCGGAGCGTCCGCGAGCTCGAACCCCGCCTCGTCCAGATAGCACCAGAACCACTCCTCGCCGGGCTCGAAGGACCGGATGATCGGATGGTCGGTGTGACGGTGGTGCTCGGTGGCGTGCCGGTTGGGCGAGGAGTCGCAGCACCCGACGTGGCCGCACTGCTGGCACACCCTCAGGTGGACCCAGTCGCCGCCCGTGCGGATGCAGTCCTCGCACCCGTCCGCACTCGGACGGACCTCGAGGTCGATGCTCCCGATGTGTTCGCAGGTGGTCATGTCCGACCTTTCTCGCTCGGCCCGAGCGCGCCCCAGCACCGCAGGGCCGCACGCAGGCTGTCCGTGTCGTCGCCGGCCCAGCCGACGTAGCCGTCGGGCCGGACCAGCCGCGGCTTGCCGTTGATCACGTGGAGCACGTCGACGTGGCCGTGGAGGCATCCGGGGATGAACGCCGGTGGCGCCACCAGCACGCACCTGCCCGACCGCAGGACCTCGTAGAGACGTCGGCCGTCCGCGCCGACGACGTCCTCCGCGCGGGCGCCGACCGGCCGGTGGCTCCCGGGAGGTGGGGGATAGGCGATGTCGAGGCCGCTGACCCGACGACCGAGCCGGCGCGACACCGGAGGTAGCCGGAGGGCGACCCCAGCCGCGGCGTCACGTGCGGCCCGGGCCGGCTCCCGCCGCAGCAGCGCCGCGCGGATCAGGCCACCGCTGGTGCGCAGCACCATCTTGCCGACCGGGTGCCGTTCGTCGTGGTAGGTGTCGAGGAGCCGGTCGTCGGCGCCGTCCTTGACGACCGCGGCGAGCTTCCAGCTGAGGTTGACGGAGTCCTGCATCCCGGTGTTCATGCCCATCCCGCCGGCCGGGGAGTGGACATGGGCGGCGTCCCCGGCCAGGAAGACCCGACCGACTCGGTAGTGGCGGACCTGGCGCTCGTCGCTGTGGAACCGCGACATCCACCGGGCGTCGTGCATGCCGTAGTCGGTGCCGACAACCCGTTGGGCGAGCTCGACGATCTCGGCCATGTCGACGGGTGCGTCGTCGGGCAGCTCCCGGTCTGGGTCCCTCCCGACGATGCGGAACCACCCGTCACCGAACGGCACCACGAAGAAGAGGCCCTGGCCGTTGGCGTTGAACGTCAGCAGTCCGTCTGGCGGGTCGGACATCCGGACGTCGGCGAGCACGACCGAGCGGACTACCGATGCGCCCGGGAAGTCGAGGCCCAGCGCGGCGCGCACCGCACTGTGGTGGCCGTCGGTGCCCACGACGTACGACGCCCGCAGCTGTGACAGCTCGCCGTCGGTGCTCTCGCAGTCGACCGTGACCCCCTCGGCGTCCTGCGTCAGGTCTCGGACGCAGACTCCTCGCCGGATCGTGGCGCCCGCCTGCACCGCACGCTCCTCCAGCACCCGCTCGACGGAGTACTGCGGGGTGACCAGGACGAACGGAAAGCGGCTGGGCAGTGATCGCAGCTCCACCGCGGCACCGCCGAAGATCCTCAGCCGGTTGACGGTGTTGCCGGTGGCGACGACCCGCTCGGCGAGGCCACGCGCATCGAGCTGCTCGAGGGTGCGGGCGTGCACGGCGAACGCGCGGGTCAGGTTCGACTCCTCGTCCCGGCGCTCGACGAGGGTGACGGCGACGCCAGCGGCGGCGAGGTCGCCCGCCAGCAGCAGGCCCGTGGGGCCCGCGCCGGCGACAACCACGTCGGTCATGACGTGCTCCGCTCCGACTCCTCCTCCTCAGCCGGACGGCCGAGCAGCCGTTCGAGCAGATGGGGGTCGGTCGGCCAGGCGTCGAGCAGCTTCTGGCGCGGGATGCTGCGCGCGGCGTACCGCAGGAGCAGGATCACCGCGACCACGTCGTCGAGCGGGCCGATGACCGGCAGGAACTCCGGCAACAGGTCGATCGGCGAGAGCACCCACACCACCGCGACCAGTAGTGCCACCTTGGCCCGTCTGGGTACGGCGGGATCCTTGCGCAGGGTGCGCGCGGTCGTCACGCACGACGGCAGGAACTCCGCCACCTGGCGCATCAGGCCCGGTGGGAGCCGGTGGGCGAACAGCATCATCACCGCGCACGAGATCACCCAGAGCCCGAGCAGCACCCCGGCGATCACGAGCACCTTGGTCATGTGTCCCAGCGTAGGACCGGGATCGATGCCCTGCCCATGGTCAGGTCGGGTGACCGGGCGCCGGTGGTCAGCGGTCGCGTCTTTCTCGCCGTTTGGTACCAAACGGCGAGAAAACAGCGCGCCGGCCTGCCGTTTGCCACCAATGGATCGTGACAAGAACGGCCTCGTCGCCCCGCCGGTGGTTGAGCAGCGGGCGTCAGAGAAACTCCGGAACCTGAGGCAGGCACCGGGCGAGCGTCAGCCGTCCGACTCGTCCAGCGCCTCCTCGATGCGCCGGTGCACCGCCCAGATCTCCTCGGGCAGGCCGTCGAACTCCGAGAGGTGTTCCGCGCGGTGATCGATCTCCTGGCGCCAACGGTCGACGTCGATGGTGAGGATCGCCGCGAGGTCCTGGCGCGAGATGTCGACGCCCGCGAGGTTGAGCTCCTCCTCGGTCGGCAGGATGCCGACCGGCGTACGCCGCCCGGAAACCTCACCGTGCTTGAGCTGCAGGAGCCACAGCAGCGGCCGCAGGTTCTGCTGGTAGCCGGGCCACAGGAAGTGACCGTCATCGGGGTCACGCTGGAACCAGTTGACGTGGGCGAAGATCGGCTTCTCCCGCGCCTCGCCGATGATCTTGAGCCAGTGGGCGGCGTAGTCGCCCTCGGAGTAGGACATGAACGGCCGCATCGACATCGGGTCGTAGCGAAGCTGTCCCTCGACCCCCTCGGCGGCGTACGTCGCCTCGGCGCCCAGCGTCAGGCCGTCGTAGACCCCTTCGGCGACGTCGGTGATCGCCCGGACCAGCGGCTCCCGGTCACGGGTGCGTCCGCCGAAGATGATCGCGTCGACCGTTACGCCGCGCGGGTCCTCGAAGTCGCCGGCGACGTTGGGCACGTTGGCCAGGGTCGTGGTGAACCGGCTGTTGGGGTGGGCCCACGGCGAGTCGTCGCCCTCCTCCCGGTCGGCGATGAGGTTGCCCTTCCAGTCCCGCCAACCCGTCACGTCCTCGGGAGGCTTCGGTGTCCGCCCCTCCCACCAGACCTCCTGGGTCTCCTCGTTGTAGGCGACGTTGGTGAACAGGGCCTGGCTGCTGGAGCCCACCGACTCCAGCGCCGTCGGGTTGGTCTTCTCGTTGGTGTCCTTGGCGACCCCGAACACCCCGAACTCCGGGTTCATCCCGTAGATCCGCCCGTCGTCGGGGTTCACCCACAGCCACGTGATGTCGTCGCCGTAGAACGTCACGCGGTACCGGTCGGCGAGCGCCTCCGGCGGCAGCATCATCGCGAGGTTTGTCTTGCCCGAGGCGCTCGGGAATCCGCCGGCGACGTGATAGGTCCGGCCCGTCTGGTTGTCCTCGATGCCGATCAGCATGAACTGCTCGGCGAGGAACTCCCCGGACGCCCAGCCGTCGTACGCCGCCTGGCGCAGCCCGTGGGCGATCTTGCCCAGCAGCGCGTTGCCGCCGTACGACGACCCGAAGTGGAGGATCGTCCGCTCGTCGGCGACGGTGACGAAGTAACGCTGGTCGTCGTCGGTGCCCTGGCCGAGGTTCTCCAGGTCGCCGGTGACGTGGACGGCGCGCACGAAGAAGTCGGGATCGTCGAGGTTCTCGACATGCTGCACCCCGACCCGGGCCATCCGGATCATGTGCAGCACGACCGTGCGGTGGTCGGTGAGCTCGACGCCGACGGCGTACTTCTCGAGCGGGGAGCCGGGAGGTGCCATCAGATAGGGGACGACGTACATCGTCTTGCCCTTCGAGGCGCCCCGCATCCGCTCCTCGAGCATCGGCTTCATCTCCGAGGACGGCCGCCAGTTGTTGTACTCGCCGGCGTCGCCGGGGTTGCTGGTGGCGACGATCGTGCGCTCCTCGGAGCGGGCAGTGTCCTTGTGATAGCTGCGCGAGTAGTAGCGGCCCTCACCGGCCGGCAGCAGCTCTCCCGCAGCGAGTGACTCCTCGATCAAACGGGCGTCGTCGGCCGCGGAGACCACCTCGACCCGCTCGGCGCCGGTGAGCTCCGCCCAGTGCCGCACGTAGTCGCGCACCCGCGGGTTCGCCAGCCCCGCCTCGTCCAGGGCCTGGTCCACCTCGGCCATCGACACTCCCGTTCCTCTGCGGTCCGCCTTGCCCTGACCGTAGCGGTCCGGCGTCCTGGCCACAGTCGTCGGCCGGGATTGCCGGTCCAGATGACCGGACGACGGGCAGGAGTCAGGAGTCGAGCGCCTCGCGAGCACTGCGTACGTCGTCGGTGCCGAACACCAGGCGCACGCCGCCGAAGGTCGTGTAGGCCAGGTCGATGTTCACGTTGGCGTCCGCGAGCCGACGAGCCACCTCACCGAGCGCGCCGGGCTCGTTCGCCACGCTGACGACGAAGACCTCACGCTCCTCGGCGACGGGCATACCCGCGTTGGTGAGCGCCTCCCGCAGGGTCTCGAGTGCCTCGTCGGCGACGAGCACGTGCATGACGCCCTTGCCCTCGCCGGTGAAGGCGGCATAGCCGTCGATGTTCACGCCGGCGGCGCCCGCGACCTCACCGAGTCGCGCGAGCTCGCCCGGCCGGTCGTCGAGGATCACGGTCACGTCGTACGCCATCACCTCGATGGTGCACCCACGGCTCCGGGGAGTCGAGGTCAGCCGAAGTCGGCCGTCATCCTGCTGCCGTCGTGCACGAGCTCGATGCTGTCGAGGGCGTAGACCGGGACGTCGATCGCGGTGCCCCAGGAGCCGTGGCCGTGGCGGACCGTGCACACGCCGAGCCAGTGTGTGACCCCGTCTTTGGTGACGTAGCGGACCCGGTGGACACCCGACGGGGCGTTCTCGACGGTGATGAAGACCCAGGACGGGTTGCCCTGGTAGGCGAACACGTGGCCGGCCTGGCCCTTGGCGCCGGTGAGGTCGGCGGCGCGCAGATAGTCGCCATTGGCGACGTCGAGCGTCTGGCGGTACTGGTCGGCGAGCTGGCGGTCCTCGGCGCCCGCCCACCGGGCGAGCCCTGCGCCGAGCGTCGCCGCGAGGAGGATCGCCGCCGCGGCCAGGAGCCCCTTGGAGAGCTTCCAGTGCCGTGGCCGCTCGCCGCTGATGGCCTCGATGACCTTGGCGTCGAACCCGGGAGGTGGCTCGTGCTGGGGCGCGAGCAGGAGCAGCTCGTCCACGATCTCCGACGTCTCCTCGAGCGCCTGTCGGCACTCGGCGCACGTCGTCAGGTGGTTGAGTGCCATCGCGCGCTCGTCGCCGGGCGCGACCCCCATCGCCAGCTCGGGGATCAGCTCGCGGACCTCGGCACACCTGCGCCAGTCAGACATCGCGCACCTCCAGCCGCTCCCTCATCTTCTGGAGACCCCGCCGCACCCTGGTCTTGACAGTGCCGAGCGGCACCGCGTCTCGTGCGGCGATCTCCCTGGCGGTCATGCCGCTGAACGTCATCAGCAGGATCGGCTCCCGCTGACCCGGGGGCAGGTCCGCCAGTGCCTGCCGCAGGACGAGGCTGGTGTCGGTCGCCCCCTCGGTGTCCGGAGGTCCTCCGGGAGACAGCATCGCCACGAGCAGCGACGGGTCCATCGGGTCCTCGTGCCGGTAGCGCACCGCGTCGACCGCGGTGTTGCGGGTGATGGTGAGCAGCCAGGTGGACACCCGGCCGCGCCGGGCGTCGTACGTCGAGGCGTGGCGCCACACCTTGACGAACGTCTCCTGCGCCACCTCCTCCGCCACGGCCGGTACGCCGATGACCGTCAGCGCCAGCCCGTAGACGCGCGCCTGGTATCGCCGGACGAAGGTCGCCGCAGCGTCCTGGTTGCCGTTGGCCATCCCGGCCAGCAGCGACTCGTCGGAAAGCGCCACCACATCTGTAATACGTCCGGAAGACCCTGCGGGATTCCTTCGGAGCGAAGGGAATCCCACAAGCGGCCTCGGCCCGTACTACCTCTCACAGGCATTAGAAGGAGGAAGGGCATGAGAGCACTTGGACGAAGGGTAGTGGCCGGCGGCGCTGTCGCCGTGCTCGCGGCCGGGCTGTTGGCCGGTTGCGGCGACCAGAGCTCGAGCGGCGCCAGCAGCAGCGGGAGCGACTCACCGAGCGTGAGCATCACGTCACCGTCGGAGGGCGACACCGTGGGAAGCAGCTTCACGGTGAAGTGGGACTCCAACGTGAGCCTCGGCGACCCCGATACCGGGAAACACCACATCCACATCTTCGTGGACGGCGCCACCAGCGACTACACGGTCGTGGGGGGCAGCCAGTTCGAGGTCACCGGCCTCTCGCCGGGCAAGCACACGGTCGACGTCACCCTGCAGAACGCCGACCACTCCCCGACTGGCGCCGAGGACCAGGTCGACGTCACCGTGTCGGGCTCGGGCGGGAGCAGTCCTTCCGACGACAACTCCGGCGGTGGCGGAGGCATGAACTACTGAGCGGCGGTCATGGCTACTGAGCGGGCTTCGCGATCCACGCCCGGCACGCCGCGCGTCCTGGCCTGGAGGCCACGCGGGCGCGTCGGCACGGTGGTGCGCTACCGCCGGTGGGTGCGGTGGCTCCACGTCGGCGTCTACGTGACCGTCCTGATCCTGCTCGCGACGGGCGGGTGGCTCCTGTTGGGGAGGGAGGGGGACCCGTCGCCGCTGAGCCGGCTGGCCGGAATGCCGGACACCCAGCTGCACGTGTGGGTCGGCTGGGCGTTCACCGGCCTGGTGCTCGCCGGAATCGTCCTCGGGATCAGGGGAGCCGCGAGGTTCGTGACCGAGTCGCTGCGCTACGACCGGGGCGACGTGGGCTGGCTCGCCGCGTGGCCGCGGGCGATCTTCAACGGTCGCTTCCCCACTCACCAGGGGCACTTCGACCCGGGTCAGCGCCTGGCCAACCTGGCCATGGTGGCCGCGTTCGTCACCGTCACCGCGAGCGGCGTCGCGATGACGATGCTCCATGGCGGCCCGGCGTTCGTGTGGCTGGTCCCGCTGCACCAGTGGTCCACCTACCTGTTGATCCCGCTCCTGGCCGGCCACATCGCCATCGCCTCCGGCATCCTGCCGGGCTACCGCGGCGTGTGGCGGTCGATGCACCTGGGTGGCCGACTCGACATTGCCGTTGCCCGGCGGCTGTGGCCCGGCTGGCTGGACCGGCACGAGCAGGACGACGTCTGAGCGACGTACGACGAAATATGCCTAGTCCGCCTCGCGTTCATGCCCAGACCACTTCGACGACTTGAGGCATGATGGGGCCCATGGGGGCGATGACCGACGAGAGAAGCGACTCGCTCCGCGTCCGCCTCGCGGCCGATCCGGTCAGTGTCTCTGCGGCGCGGCGCTTCGTCACCGACGGTCTGGTTGCCTGGCAACGCTCGGCCCTGATCGACAGCGCGACACTGTGCGTCAGCGAGCTGGCCGGCAATGCCGCGCTGCACGCCGGCTCCACGTTCATGGAGATCGCCCTGCAGCCGCTCGGCCAGGCCGTCCGGGTCAGTGTCGAGGACGACGGCGCGGTGCCCGCCGAGGTGGTCTCGCCGCGAGCCACGTTCGAGTGGGACGACGACGGCTTCTCCCTCGACGACGAGCCGACCACCGGTCGCGGACTGGCGATCGTGTCGGTCCTCGCGCGCGAGTGGGGAGTCGAACCCACGCCCGAGGGCAAACGGGTGTGGGCCGAGCTGAGCGAGCACGAGCCGGAGCACGAGGTCGTCCCGCCCACAACCGCTGCACGAGCTGATCCGGCTCCTTCGGGGGGCGCTCTCCCGCCTGGCTGGGCACTGGTCCGGCTGATCGGGTGTCCGGTGGAGCTCAGCCTGCGCCAGGACGAGCACCTCGACGAGCTCGTCCGCGAGCTGCAGCTGATCTCCGCGGGCAGCGGCGACAGTCGCTCCCAGGCGGTGGCCGCCCAGATCCAGGACCTGCTCATCAGTCCCGCGCACGCCCGCTTCACGGGTCGCCGGCAGGCCGAGAAGGCGCTGGCGGATGGCCGGGACACGCTCGACGTCGAGATGGCCATGCCCCATGAGTTCAGCCCGATGGTCCAGAGGCTCCAGCAGGCCGTGCACACGGCCGACGAGCTGTGCGAGCAGATGCAGCTGCTCACGCTGGCCTCGACGCCCGAGCTGAGGGAGCTCAGGGCCTGGATGACCCATGAGCTCACGGCCCAGATCGAGCGAGGCGAACCGCCCGTGTCCTGGGCAGACTGGCTTCGCAGCAACGCGTGACCACTTGCCGGGCCCGACTGTCGGTGGGCGGTCCTAGGCTGCGTTCATGGAGATGAGACTCGAGGTGGTGACGGTCCCGGTCACCGACATCGACCGGGCCAAGGAGTTCTACCTGTCGGTCGGGTTCAACGCCGACCATGACCACACCGTGAGCGACGAGATCCGCTTCGTCCAGATGACGCCGCCCGGGTCCGGCTGCTCGATCGCCTTCGGCAAGGGTCTGACCAAGATGACGCCCGGGTCGCTCGACAACGTGATGATGGTCGTCCCTGACGCCGATGCCGTCCGCGCCCACCTGCTCGAGCGTGGGATCGAGGCCAGCGAGGTGGACGAGCAGGCCTGGGGCAGGTTCGTCTACTTCGCCGATCCCGACGGCAACGGGTGGGCGCTTCAGCAGCTGCCCGAGTGGAGCAGCGGCGCCGGTGGCAGCGGCGACAATCCCGACGGCTGACACGCCGGATCGTGGGTCAGTCGACGACGACCGGAGGCACTCCCTCGTCGTCGAGCAGGTGCGACTCCTCGCGCTTGCGCGGGAGCATCAACGCAGGGATCAGCGTCAGCACAACCAGCACCCAGGCCACC
>DASSJR010000119.1:0-23454 GCA_035691135.1 Nocardioides sp.
GTCCTCACGGGGTGGCAGATGCCTGTGCAGCCAGCGTTGGGAGCGTTGAGTCCGAACCGCCGAGCTGAGTGTTGGCAGATCTGCAATCCCCCGCTACAGACGCCGAGAGGCCTCACAGCCCGACTGTGAGGACCCTCTGCGCGCTTGCGCAACCTTCCGCTCCCGAAGCGGCGGGCCAGGTCGCGTGGAGCACGCGCCCGGGCGCCTGGTGCTCGAGATCTAGCGACGAGTTCCTGCTAATGTCGAGTGACTCACACGACTTTGAGGGGCGAGATGGACCGGGGACTGCGCCACGAGCACGACTACGACCTTGAGAGTGCCGCGCGCCGGGGGCACCGGCTGACCCGACGGCAAGTGCTTCGTGCCGGGGTGATGACCGTCGGCGTGGCCGTTGTCGGCCCGCCGCTGGCCCAGTCGGTGACCTCACGGGCCGCCGCCGACGTCCCAGGCATTGCCAAGCCGACACCCGACTCGCTCTTCATTGCCCGGGGGACCAACGCCGAGATGCGCTGGTCCGCCATGCGCGGCCAGGGCTACCTGACACCGATCGATAGGTTCTTCGTGCGTAACCACACGTCGACGCCGCGGATCGACCCCACGACGTGGCAGCTGCGGGTTCATGGGACCGGCGTCGAGCGCGAGGTCTCCTTCTCGTACGACGACCTGCTCGCCTGGCCGCACGTCAGCCTGACCCGCTTCATCGAGTGCTCAGGAAACGGCCGCAGCTTCTTCGGCACGCAGCAGGGCGAAACGGCGGCGGGCACCCAATGGACGCTCGGCGCCGTCGGGGTCGCCGAGTGGACCGGCGTCAGGTTGTCCTCCGTGCTGGAGCGGGCCGGTGTCAAACCGAGCGCGCTGGACGTGATGCCCGTCGGGCTCGATGACCAGCAGGTGCGACGACCAGTGCCGCTCGAGAAGGCGCTCGCCGACGACACCCTGCTCGTGTTGGGCATGAACGGTCGCACCTTGCCACCCGACCACGGCTTCCCGGCCAGACTCCTCGTTCCCGGCTGGGTCGGCGTCGCCAATATCAAGTGGGTGGGCTCGATCGAGGTGTCCGAGACACCGCTGACCTCGCCGTGGAACACGACCAGCTACCGCATGTTCGGCCCTGCTTACCCCGACTCGCCGCTGGTCACTACGCAAGTCGTGAAGAGCGCGATCGAGCAGCCGATGCCAGCCGCGCTGCGCCCGGGGCGCGGTGAGCTCACCGGCAGGTCGTGGTCGGCGTACGGACGGATCCGCCGGGTCGAGATCAGCGTGGACAACGGCCCTTGGCGAGACGCGCGGCTCGGCGCTCGCAACGAGTCCCAGGCTTGGCGGCAGTGGTCCGCTCCGTGGGTGGCCACGCCGGGTGATCACGTCGTCAGGGTCCGCGCTACTGACGAGCATGGCACCCGGCAACCGGACACGGTGCCCTTCAACGAGCAGGGTTACCTGTTCGGTGCCGTGGTGGACCACCCGGTCGCGGTTGCCTGACCACGATCGGGGACACCCGGACGGTCGGGTGAGCCGCGGTCCGCCCACGTGGTCGATGCAGGCGGTGCCTGGGCACCCAGGGCGGGGAGCGTGCATCCGCGACGAACGGGGTGTTCGTAGATCTGCAAACCTCCTACCGCTTACGCGGTGCGGGGGAGGGCGGAGGAGACAAGAGCGCGAGCTGACTCCTTGGCTACGCGCGCGACCTCGGGGTCAGCGGTGAGCGCGCCCTCCGCGAGGCCGCCGTCAAGCAACAGTGCCAATGACCTCGCCAGCGAGTTCGGATCATCTGCGCCTGCCTGTGCGGCCAGGTCGCGCATCCAGGCAAGTACGGCCTGCTTGTGAGCAACGGTGCGCTCGTGCACCGGGGTTCCGGGCGCGGCTTCCGCCGCGGCGTTGATGAACGCGCACCCCCGGTAGCCGTCGCGCCGGCAGGCCGTTCCGAGCGCGTCGAAGATTCCCACCAGCGCGTCGGCGGGGTCGGGGCCGGCCGACTCGGCGGCTGCGTGCAGCTGTCCGGTCCAGATGCCGTCGACCTTGTCGAGATAGGCGAGGACCAGTTCGTCCTTGGCGGGGAAGTGCTTGTAGAAGGTCGCCTTGGCAACGCCGGACTCGGCGATGATCAGGTCCACGCCGACCGCTCGGATGCCGCGTGCGTAGAAGAGCTGGAAGGCGCTGTCGAGGATCCGGTCGCGCGCCGAAGGGATGGCCACACTTGATGGTAGACAGACCTGTCTGCTAGTGTCCAGCGGACAGATAGACAGACCTGTCTACCTCGCCGTGATCACTCCGAAGGGAATCTCATGAACATCGCAGTTCTCGGCACCGGCATGGTCGGTCAGGCGATCGCCGCTCGCCTGCACGAGCTCGGCCACGCCGTCGTGGTCGGCACCCGCGACCCGGAGGCCACGCTCGCCCGAACAGAGCCCGACCAGATGGGCAATCCGCCCTTCTCCGCCTGGCGCGACGGCCACCCCGGTGTCGAGCTGAGCACTTTCGCCGACGCTGCCGCGGGCGCGGAGCTGGTCGTCAACGCCTCCTCCGGGGCGGCCACCCTGGACGTCCTCGGCCTCGCTGGTGCCGACAACCTGGCCGGCAAGGTCGTCGTCGACGTCGCCAACCCGCTGGACTTCTCCGCAGGCTTCCCGCCCACCCTCTCGGTCAAGGACACCGACTCTCTCGGCGAGCAGGTCCAACGAGCCTTCCCCCGGGCCAAGGTGGTCAAGGCACTGAACACCCTCAACGCGTCGCTCATGGTCGAGCCGAGGTCGCTGGGCGAGTCCAGCACTGTCTTCGTCTCCGGTGAGGACGCCGCGGCGAAAGCCACCGTGGTCGAACTCCTCGAGTCGTTCGGTCACGACGACGTGATCGACCTGGGTGGCATCGAGTCGGCTCGCGGCACCGAGATGCTGCTGCCGGTCTGGCTGCGGCTGATGGGCACGCTCGGTACGCCTCACTTCAACTTCAAGGTCGTCCGCTGACCCTGAGTGCCGACATGCGCGGCACAACCGCGTTGGCCGCCGGCAGGCCCAGCGTGGCCGGCAACTGGACCGGACAGGGGAACGACGCGGTCGCGTGCGTGCCCTAGGACGGCGCCAGCCGGTAGATGCGCCGGGCGTTGTCGCCGGCGATCATGCGCGCGTACCGGGATGCGTCGACTTCGGTGATCACGTCGTCGGTCACCCACCCTTCGAGCACCTGTCCGAGCGCCTGGCGGAACAGCATCGCCCCGAGGTGGTGCAGCTCCGCCAGCCCGATCCCGTCGGAGCCGTACAGCAAAGACCCGAACGGAGCGAGCTCCAGCGTCTCGGCGACGACGGCAGCCGCCCGCGCGCCGACATGGTTGACCGCCAGGCTCAGGTCCAGCGCGACCTTCGGGAAGACAGCAGCGAGGCAGGCTGCCTTCCGGTGGTAGGGGTAGCAGTGCAACAGGACGATCGGCGGCGCCTGGGCGGGAAGCGCGCGCAGGAACGGCGTGAGAAGCGAGGGGTCGGCTTTGTGGAGGGTGAGGTCGGGGTCGCCGAAACCGGTGTGGACCTGGACCGGAAGGCCGAACGGCAGGCAGGACCAGACTGCGTGTGCCACGAGGGTCGGTTCGTCGAGTCGGTAGCGGCCGGTGCGCTCGCACCGGGCGAGCCATCGGTCGGCGGCCCGCCGCACGTCCGCGGCGGCCGGCGACGTCGTGGGGAGGTCCAGCCCGACGCGATAGGCCGCCACCGTCTTGAAGCCGACGGCACCCTCCGCGCGTCGCGCGAGCTCGGTGGTGAGTGCCGCGCCGAACTCTTCTGCACCCACCCCTCCGGCGGCCACGGTCTCGGCCACCGTCTCCACCCGGACCACCTCGTGGACGCGAGCCTCGGAGAGCCGGCGCTGCTGCTCGAGGCTGCACATCCCGGGCACTGACAGGCCGGTGTCGACCAGCAGGTCGCTGGTGCTACATGCCCGCAACAGTCGCCTCGAGCTCTCCTCCGGTCCGAGGGAAGATCGGCGGGCCAGGTACACGTCGGGCTCGGCATGCGCCGGGAGCCCCAGCGCCGGCGCACACCAACGACGTACGGCGAGGCCGACCTGGGTGTCGAATTCGGTCGTGCCCTCGGGGCGAGGGTCGTGGCCCTCGGAGAGCATCAGCTCGAACTGCTCGCGGTCCGCGTCCTCGAGGACCACGGAGTGGCAGTGCTGGTCGACCAGCGGGATCTGGGCGAGCTCGTCGGCGATGGACATCCGGCCGGCCTCAGTAGCGCCAGCGGGTGGCCGCCACGACGTCGTCAGGGTCGCGCTCGGCGAAGAGCGCGATCTCGGCCCGCCGCACCGCGGTGAACGCGTCGAACAGCACAGGTCCGAACGCGTCCTTGATCAGGTCGCTCTGCTCGAGCCTCGCCAGCGCCTCGCCGGGGGACTGGGGCAGCCGGTCGACGCCCAGCCGCTCGAGCACCCGCGGGTCCTCGGCAGCCGGGTCGCCGGTCACCTCTTCGGGGAGGCTCTTCCCTTCGTCGAGTGAAGCCAGGCCGACGGCCAGCACGGCTCCGACCACGAGATAGGGGTTGGCGCTGCCGTCGAAGCATTTCAGCTCCACGTTCGCTGCGGCCTCGCTCTCGCCGGTCGACCCGGTGACCAGGCGCAGTGCCGCCTCGCGGTTCTCGCGTCCCCAGCAGCGATAGACCCCGGCCCAGTGCGAGGGCACCTGGCGCACCTGGCTGGTCACGCTCGGCGCTCCGACGCCGCACAGTGCTGGAAGCTCGTCGAGCAACCCGGCCAGGACGGACTCGCCCGCCGGGGTCATCCCGTACCGACCGGGGCCGCCGGCCAGCAGGTTCGCGCCATCGCGATGCAGGGACAGGTGGAGGTGCTGCCCGTTGCCGACCTGCCCGACCACGACCGCGGGTGCGAAGGATGCGGTCATGCCGTGTCGAAGCGTCACCGCACGCACCGTTTCCCGGACCAGCAGCAGCATGTCGGCCGAGTGGACCGGATCCGCCGGTGCCGTGGAGAGCTCGAACTGGCCCGCGGCGTACTCCGGGTGGAGCTGGAAAACCTCGACCGATTCGGCGGCGAGAGCGGTCAGCAGCTCGCGGCAGTAGTCCGACAGCTCGACGACGCGGGTCATCCCGTACGCCGGGCCGCTGCACCCGGGTCGGAAGCCCCCGCCCTCGTCGGACCCGACCACCCACTCCACCTCGAACCCCATCCGGACGTCGAGGCCGGACTCGGTTGCCCGGGCCGCCATCTTGCGTGCGAACCCCCGCTGGCATCCGGGATGTTCGACACCCTCCTGGGTGAACCGGTCGACCGGCGCCCAGGCCCACCCGGGCTGGCCGGCCAGAGGCACGAGGCGATCGAGGTCGGGATAGAGCCGCAGGTCGCCGGCGGGGCCTCCGGTCAGCCGGCCCGCGGTGATGCTGTCGTCCACGCAGAACACATCGAAGACCGGTGACATCCCGACCCCCCAGGCGGCTGCGTGAGCGAGCCCGGCGACGGGCACGGTCTTCACCCGGGTGACCCCGGCGTTGTCGACGTAGGACATGGCCACGCCGTCGACACCCACGGACGCCAAGTCGCCTGCGAGAGCCATCGCCCGACGCTCCTGCTCCTCGCGCCAGCCGGCGTCTGGCACGGCGAGCTCCCGGGTCTGCTGTCCCGCGTCGATCTCTGCCATCGGAGGCCCCTTCCGGAGACTCCAAGGCTAGGACGCGACCCGCGCAGCTCGCCGCGAACCGCTGACGCAGGGCCCAGGTGGCCGTTTCCTCCCTTGTCAACTGTGGTCAATCCGGCCCGACGGCGTCGGCACATCCGGCACACTTGGGCCGTGCACCCCGACCTGATCGAGCTGAGCAAGACCGTCGACGCCGGTGCACTGGGTGCTCGGCTCCGCTCAGCGCGCCTCCGCGCGGGCCTGACCCAGTCCCAGGTTGCGGGGTCGGACCTGTCGACGGCCTACGTCTCCCGCATCGAGGCGGGTCAGCGACGTCCCGACCCGGCCCTGCTCGAGGCAATGGCCGCGCGGCTGGACGTCCCGGTCGAGGAGCTCCTGGTCGGCGCCTCGCCCGATCGGGTCGCGGAGCTGCGGGTCGCGCTCGACCTGGCGCAGCTCTCACTGGCCGGAGGGGACGCCGTACACGCGCTGGCCGGCGTCGACGCGGTGCTGGTCGAGCTCGAGGAGGTCGGCGGGCTGCCCGACCTGCGCCGGCAGGCTGCCGACACGCGGGCGTTCGTGCTGGAGGCCACCGGCGACCTCGAAGGGGCAATCCTGGTGCTGGAGGAGCGGGCGGACGTCGGACCGTTCGACCTCTCCTGGTTGGAGGCGATGACCGCCCTGAGCCGCTGCTACCGCGAGTCCGGGGACCTGGCCGCCGCCGTCGAGGTCGGCGACCGGGCCGCCGGCTTCATCGCCGAGCATGAGCTCGGAGGACTGGGCGAATCGGTCGCGCTCACGCTCACCGTCGCGGCCGCCCACTTCGAGCGTGGCGACATCGCCCATGCCAGGCGGCTGTGCCAGCGGGCACTCACACAGGCCGACGAGCGCGGCTCCGCCGAGTCGAAGGCGGCGGCGTACTGGAACGCCAGCGTGATGGAGTCCAAGGCGGGTCGCCCGGAGGTCGCACTAGGGCTGGCGAACAAGGCGCTGGGCATCTTCGAGGCCGGCGAGGATGGTCGGAACCTGGCCAGATTGCGCACGCAGGTCGGGATCCTGCAGTTACGCATGGACCCGCCGGAGCCAACGTCTGCGCTCGCGGTGCTGTCCCGGGCACAGGTGGAGCTGGACCTGAGCGGCGCAAACAGGGCGGACCGGGCGGACAACCTGCTGGCGCAGGCCCGGGCGCACTTCCTGCTCGGGCACCGCGAGCGCACCGAGGAGCTGATCGCCGCGACCCTGGAGGAGGCCGGCGTTGGTGCGCCGCTCGTGGCCGCCGATGCGCGCCTGCTGCAGGGGCAGGTGCTCGCCGGCCACGGGGCCCTGGACGACGCCAAACGCGCATACCGCGAGGCCATCTTGTTGTTGAGCGGGATCGGCGCGGACCGTGGTGCCGCGCAGACCTGGTTCGAGCTCGGGGGTCTGCTCGAGGGTCTCGGTGACGAGGCGGGGGCGCTGGACGCGTACCGGCGTGCCGCCGCGTCGACTGGCTTGGTGTCGAGCCGCTCTCGCTCCACGGTCGGAGGCTCGACCGCGCCGTAGAGCGGCGTCACGGATCCTGGGACGGACTCGCCACAGTCCGTCCCAGCTCGCTCCGCTGCCGCCTCAGCAGCACCAGCGGTCCGCGACGACCGCGTGGGCGTCACCAAACCAGACGGGGATCACCCCTCCGGCCGTGGTGACGGCAATGATGGCCAACGCCGAGACGGTCATCCGAATGCGGTTCATGAGCTTTCCTCCCTGTAGACGTGCCTTTTCACGATGATTGACAGACGGGAGTAACATTTCGTCAATTCATGTGACAGGGTGCAGCGGGGGAGTCGTCACTGGGTGTGCCCGGCGCGGGGGATCGGGCACACCAGTGACGGCGTGGGCGGCCGTCGGTGGGATGCTGTCGGCCTGGTGACGTCCCGGCGCGCAGGTCACCGCTCAGGTCGTCAGAGAGTGGTGGTAGCCGGGCAACTTCCCCCGCTACGAATTTCAGGCCCGGAGATCGCTGGCGCGGAGCCGCCGCTGAGCATCGAGGCTCCCCGCATGTGCTACTTCGTGCCGGTCAGACGATCCGCGATCGGGCTACTCGGTGTTGTCAGGGTCAAGCGTCACTGCCGTCGGCGACCGGGCGGCCGACGATCATCGAGTCGAGCAGATCCGCCGGGAGCGCCTCGGCCGTCTGCCTGCACGACGGACGCCGCTCGGGTCTGCCGCGATCGACTGGAGGCTTTCCTCGTCGCCGCAGACGTCGCCCAGGAACTGCGAGTGTGCCGCGGGGCGCGGCATGAGGGTGCGGCCCTGTGCTTCAGCCGTTGCCGGCGTTCAGGAGTTCAGGGTCCGGACGAAGCGCGACGTCACACGTACCGACAGACCGTGTCGGGGGGACAGCTGGACGGATCTGCCTCTCCCGCTTGATCGCGTCTTTGGATGAGGGCTGCGCGCAGCGCATCGAGGTCAGCAATCTGCCGATCGATATCGACCAGTCGCGCCGTCAGTAGTTGGTACACGTGATGGCAGGGTGCGTCGCCGGCGTCGCGGATGTCGATCACTTCGCGAATCTGGGCGAGGGTCAGGCCGGCGACCCGTCCGCGGCGGATGAAGTCCAGTCGTGACAGGGCTTCCGGCCCATAGTCGCGGTACCCGTTGGCGGCGCGCTCGGTCTGCGGGAGCAGGCCGGCCTCCTCGTAGAACCTCAACGTCTTGGTGGTTGTCCCTGCTGCCGCGGCCAACTCGCCGATTCGCATAGCGTCCTCCCTCGCGGTTGACCTTCCCCTGAACTGGAAGGTCCATGATAGGTGTGGCCCTCCCGCGAGGTCCGGACGCGTGTACCTGACCACCTTGCGGCCTGGAACCCTCCCGCCCCGGGTCCCCCGTCTGGGGCGGGAGTTCCGCCCCTCACCTCGTGTCGAGTGCGGCTGGTCAAGAGGTCTGCGGTTGATTGGCCGCACCACGCGCAGCAAGACGATGCCCCCGCGCCTCTACCGGGGCATCGTCCTGCTGTGTCTCGGTGCTGGGTCGTCAGATCACGGTGTGGAGCCCTGGATGGGGATGGTCAATCCCTCGCCGGTCAGCACGAGGTCCCAGGTCAGGGAGTCGATGCGTACGACCTGGTTGCCGGGGCAGTCGAGCGTCGAGAGCGGGGAGATGGAGAAGGACACGTTGGTCCGGCCGTTGCGCACCGGGAAGGTTGCGGTCTTGTTGACGGAGACGGTCTCCTGCTTGTTGTCTGCCGCCGGGTTGTGGCCGCCCTTGTTGTAGCACTGGGAGAAGACCTCCACGTTGCCGGACAAAGAGAAGGTTGCGGTCGGGACGTTGCCCAGCCCGGCGATGCCTGCGGTGACGGTCAGGGTGTTGCCGGATACGGAGACATTGGGGCCCTTGACCACGTGCGGGTTGGCGGCCAGGGCCGGACCACCGATCAATCCAAGGGTCAGCGTCATCAGGGAGACGATCAGGGCGCGCTTCATGAAGGTTTGCATTGTTGCCTTCTTTTCGAGGTGGGTTTCAGCGGGGCTGACACCACCGCGTGTCCTGAGCCGGAGACTCCGGGCAGGCCTCGCCCCGAGAGTGGGGCGTCCTTGTCCATCACAGTGCCTCCAGCGGCACACCCCACGAGGGAAAACGACAAAGGCTGGCGCAAACCTTGGGACGTCATTGTGGGGAGGTTGAATGTGCCGCCACCTCTGGCCCTCTACTCCGCGTGTTTGCGCCGCACCGGTCGAGCCGGCCGCAGTCCGCGAGAGCTGGCCGAGATGATCACCAACCAGGAGTCAGTGGCTCATGGGGCACCGGTTCTTCACGGCTCCGTCGATGCCATCACGGGCATGGGGTCTGGTGCTGGAGCGGTGATGCCGGGCAGCGCGTCCGGTACAACCAGGACGAGCAGGCCCAGCGTGAACAGGACAACGGCCGTGGCGTAGGTGGCGGTTCGGCGCCACGGCAGGATCTTCTCGATGGCAATGAGCCCCGCGACGATTGCCATCCAGATCACGCTCATGACACCCAACGCGAAGAGTGACGTCATCAGCGCCCAGCAACACCCGACGCACCACGCACCATTCTTCGCTCCCATGCGAAGGGCACCTGACCATCCGTCGCGCCACGACCCGAGAAGGGTGCCGAGCGGGCTTCGGCACTTGCCCAGGCAGACGCTCTTGAGCGGTGTCATCTCGTAGCCGGCCGCCAGGATCAGAATCACTCCGGACACCGGGCGCCCCGCTTGTCCCCACGACAGCACGCCTCCCGCTGCGTGGCTTCCTGCCACCCCGATCACGAAAGCGATCACGCCGGCAACGGTCCACGTCGCGAGGTAGCCGCCGGTGAACACCGCAGGCAGCAGTCGCGAGTTGCTACTCATCCGTGAATACAACGCGATCGTCGGGGCGACCGACGGGAACATCATTGCCGCCATCATGACGATCCAGACGCTCAGGAACCACCCGAACGTCCCGAGAGCGGTCCAGGGCCCGTTGTCCATGCCGCGCATCTGTCCGGCCGTCCACCACCAGGCTCCACCGGCGAGGGCGACGAGGACGACGACCAGCCCCCACTGGGCGCGGCTCGCCGCGTAGGCAGGGCGAAGACCTCCGTCGGCGGACGGAGCCGCCGACTCGATGTCGGTCATGCCCTCAGGCGGTCCACGAGAAATCCGACTTCGACAAACCGGTCTTCCCCTCGTACTCGATGCCGAAGGCGTTGATCCTCGATCGCTTCGCCTCGGCCATCGTCAGATCGGAACCAGCCGGGTGGAACATCCCGGAGAACTTCACGGGCTCACCAGTCTCCACCCCGAACGGAACGATGTCCTCGATCTCGAAGTCGATGGTGTCGCCGACGCGGACGCTGTGGCGCAGCCCATCATCTTCCACGTCGATCGCTGCCCGCTCAACGCCCAACATCTCGCCGATCAGCGGCGCCAGCCCCGCCATGGGCCCACCCAGCTGACCGCTGAAGACCTGGACGAGCTGATCGAACTGCGCGTCCGTCGCGCCGTCGTCGACGAACACCCCGACCCGCCAGTTACCGTCCGTCATCACCTTCGGCGTATCGGCTATCAGCGCGACCTTGCACCCTGCGATGTCCGTACCGTCGACCGCTCCCTCTCGGATGTTGAATACGAGAGTCACACGACAAAAGTCGTAGGTCGCGCCATGATCAAATGAGAGATTGCACGGGCACATGAGCTCGCACGAGCAGGTCTCGACGTAACTACCCGCCAGGTTCCACGACATCAGACCCTCCCTTGCACCAGAGACCAAGTCTCCCGCCGCGCGGGGAGAGGGTCAACGGCCGGCCATCGTCGTGTCAGCGGTAACAGTAGGAGTCGGAGGAGGCGTCGCCGCCTTGTAGTCGCACCTGGTGAACCCGGAGGCCGCGGAACTCATCACCGTGGGGGAAGCAGCGTTCATCGAGGGTCAGTCCCCCGGAGGTCGGGTCGGTGTCGATCTTCGCCAGCCAGCTGCCCACACCGTCTGGGTAGAACTGGTCGTCCCAGGCTCCGTAGAGCGAGTTCGTCACGTAGATGCGTCGTCCGTCACGGCTGACCTCGACCATTTGCGGACCCCCGCTGAGGGGTTCCGCGGGCGCCGACGGGTGCGCGGCGCGGCGAACGATCCCCCCGAGGCGGATCGACCCGACCTCCCTCGGAGTGGCCGGGTCGGACACGTCGTACTGCTTGAGCTCACCGGTGCCCCAGCAGGACACGTACAACATCTGGTCGTCGACGGACAGGTTGATGTCGGTCACCAGCGGCGGGACCGCGCCGAAGGGCTGCAGCGCGGGGGGCAGGTCTGCGGCTTCCGCCGGCTCGGCCGGGATGGTGATGACCTTGTCGACCTTCCATTCGGTTCCGTCGCGATGCCAACGCCACACCGACGCGGACAAGTCGGTCGTCGACACGACAACGCCCACGAACCCCCAGGTTGCATCGGGGTCGTGGGAGGGGCGCAGCTCGAGCACCATCTGGTGCTCGGCACCCAGGTCGACGCTCTGGAGGTGCTGTCCCTCGGCGAGGTCCCAGAAGTGCAGCGCATGGCCGTACTTCTGCCCGAGCAGGAGTTCCGGGACCACACCGTCCTCGATCATCGACGGCGTGCCCCACTCGCTGCTGATCAGGGTGTTCTGGTTCAGGTGCCACCAGGCGTCGTAGGCGAAGTACTGCGGCCCCCGGTCGGTCTCCCACGCGCGCAGTACCTCGAAGGTGTTGTGGTCCAGCAGCGCGATCCCGCCCGGCCCGTCGGTTCCGTCCGGCCCGCCGAGGCAGGTCAGGAAGATCCCATCCGGGCCACAGTGTGAGGTATGCGGGCGGGAGTAGCCGGCCTTGGCCGCCAGCTCGTCCGCGTCGATCGTCTTGTGCAACCGGGGTGAACGGGGGTCGGGATGGGTGTCGTAGACGTGGATGCGTGAGCTGCGGATGCCGGGCAGCAGCAGGTAGCGCCGCTGCAGGCCATCGGCGCCCATGTCGTGGCCGGCGTGCATGAGGGCGCTCGAGCAGGCGTTCCAGCCGAAGTGGTGCAGCTCGTCCCCGCGCGAGGGCAGGTCCGCCCAGCCGACGACCCTGCCGAAGTCGTCGGACGACTCGTCGACGGCGAGGACGCTCAGCGCGTCGGAGCGTTCGCCCGCACGGTCGAACGCCACGACGTAGGCCAGCGTCTCCCTGGGAGCCGCGGCTGCCTCCGCAGCACTGCGGTAGAAAGTCGGGTCCATCGCCTCCGACGTGATGCCCTCGTTCATCGTCCCTCCTCGCCGATCCCACCTGGGACTACCGTCCTAGCACCATTGCGGTGCCACCGCACCTGCGCACGGCTGTCGGTTGACGTCGCGTGGTGGTGGCTGCTTCAAATGGCGCCACCACCATCCACCGGGTCGGCCCGGCGCCGGACGGCTCGAGCATGGGCGACGACATCGGTCGATCGGGTCGCGCAGGATCGGGCAGCTCATGCAGCGACCGCCTCCCCGGCCTCGGCCGAGCTCGCTGGCGTCGATCGTGATCACCTCGACGCCGGCCCTGCGCAGCAACGTGTTCGTGTACGTGTTGCGGTCATAGCCCATGACGACCCGGGCTCGATCGCCAGGACGTTGTTGCCGTCGTCCCACTGTTCGCGCCGGGCACCCCACCGATCTCCGCCGGGCGGGATCACCCTCAGCTGTACGCCGAGCACCTCGGCGACGACGTCGACCGCCCGCCGGGTCGTTCGATGACGGTGCCCATCGGTACGCCGCGTGCTGATGCCTGTCTCGGCCACAACCAGGGCCAATCGGCCCTTCCATCGTCGGGTGAGCGCCGACCAGCATGGGTGCATGCTCGTTCCCACTGCTCTCCACACCTCATCCCGCGGTTCGGTGCGCCCGCGCGGTCACCACCTGCTGGGTCTCGTTGGCCTGGCACTGATGGGCACGGCGGTCGTGCAGGAGCTCAGGAAGCCGCCTGGGGAGCGGACGTGGCACGGCGAGGTCCTCGGCTTCGTGCCCTATGACCTCCGGCCGCCGACCGTCTCGAGACTCCGCGCAAGTGTGTGGCAACCGGAGTCCGGGCGGTGGCTCCTCCCACGGTCCCTGGGCGTGGGTTGGTCACCCAACCTGGCGCGTATCGCAGCGCTGCTCCGCAGGCGCCCACGACGGTAGGGGAACTTGACCTCATGGCAACGGGGGATCCAAGCCGGTTCGTTGATGTCCATTCGGCCCTGTCACACGTCTGCCACTGCGGCAGACCATGCCGGCAAGGACATGGCTGAGGAGGCTGACATCAGCGATCTCCACGAACACATCGGAAGCCACGCTCGGGAAGAGCAGCAACGGCCCGCCGGGCCGGGCATGGCGCGGCGGCATGATCACCCTCTGCTGGCCGCGATCGCGGCCCTCGCAGTCGGCATGGTCGCCACGGCCGCGGGTGCGGGCACCGGGATCCGGTCTGCTCCTTGCGGCCGGCACGGTCGAGAAGGAGACCGTGCTTGCGGCCAGCATGCGCTGCGCCGACTCTCAGCGCGCCGAGACCTGGACCGTCCCCGGGACGGCCCACACTCAGGGTCTGGAGACCGCGCCGGAGGAGTGGAAGCGTCGGGTCGTGGGGTTTCTCGACAGCCATTTTCCGCCAGGGGATGTCTCTGATCGGCGCCAGACCCGGCCCCGCACCGCGGCCACGGGCAGGTAAGGCTGCTGCCAGCTGCGACTGTCGTGTGACCGGGTTCGGTTGTCTCCCAGAAGCAGCACATGGTCCGCGGGAACGTCGAACGTTCCGCGCGGTCCACCCGTATGGACAACGTAGGGTTCCGTGAGGGGCTGCTTGTCGACAACGACGTCTCCCGCATTGCCGATGACCACGTGTTCACCGGGAAGACCGATGACACGCTTGACGACGGTCCGTCCTATTTCGTCCGATTCGGCGACGACGATGTCTCCTCGTCGCAACGGTCGCGACGGGACGATGCGGCGGGTCAGGACGTGCTGGGCCGGTGCCAGGGTGGGCGTCATCGACTCGGAGTCCACCACGGTCACGAAACAGAATCGGTGACGCGCGCTGAGACCGAGGCACACGGCCAGCGCCACTGCCATGGCCACCGTGGGTGCTGGGTTGCCCCGGTTACGGGTGGCCGGCCGGTGTGTGAGCATGCTCGTGGTCCTCGCCCTCCGCGAACTTGAAGAAATTCACGTAGGCCGCGACGTATGCGCGTCCGGCCGGGATGTCGTCGACGTCAAAGTCCTGGCGCGCGAGAACGATCGCCAGCCGCCGATTCAATTCCGGCACACGATCGGAGGGGACCAGTCCGGCAAGTGGTTCGAGGCTGCGCTCCGCGATGCTCCGGTCAGCTGCGGCGACCTTCTCGTCGATGGGGGATCCGCTTGGCCCCAGGCCGGTGAATCCGGCGCCCTCGCCGGACCGATGGAGGCGTACCAGGTTCTCGAGGAACCAGCGATCGGCCACCTCCCGGGCAACGCCTCCGAGGGCCCTCGCCGCGAGACTGCGCTCGAACACGGACGACAACTCGGCCTCATCGTGAGTTGTGACCCACTTCAGGGCGTGGTTGAGGTTTCCGGTGGCAAGGGCCTTCAGCCCGTCCCGGGCGGTGGGACCGTCGAGTGTGTCGCAATGAGCGCTGGCTGCCTGCGGCCGTAGCACCACGATTGCCAGGGTCGCTGCGAAGGCTGCGCTGGTGAGTAGCGTGCTCAACTCAATCTCCTCCTGATTCTTCGCTTCGGTTCTCTTGTTGTTCAGGTATCCCGGCCCCGGCGATGCGGTCCATGCGCCGGTGGGCCGGCCGGCTATCAGGTTGATCAGATCTGGGCGCCCACCAGCAGCCCCAGGCAGTAGGTGATGACCATGGCTCCCAGGCCGCCGCCGACGGTTCTCACGACCGCGCGCAGCTTGCGAGCACCGCCCAGGTGTGCGGCGACCGAGCCGGTGATGGCCAGCGCGAGCACAACGGCTACGGCGGTGACGGGCACGGCCACGTGGCGATCTGACAGGAGAATCGTTGCCAGCGGGATCACCGCTCCGAGGACGAAGGCCAGCATCGAGGCCCAGGCCGCGTGCCATGGGTTCGTCAGTTCGTGCGGATGGATGCCCAGCTCGTAGCGGGCGTGGGCAGCAAGGGCGTCAGTTTCCGTCAGTTGTGTGGCCAGCCTTCGGGCGAAGTCGGCTTCGATGCCCTGGGCGCGGATCAGGCCGGTGAGCTCGTCGAGCTCTCCCTCGGGGTCAGAGTCGAGTTGGCTTCGCTCGTGAGCCAGCTCAGCCTTCTGCGAGTCCCGCTGACTGGAAACGGAGACGTACTCGCCTACGCCCATCGACAGCGCGCCCGCGATCACGGCCGCGCCACCGGAGGCGAGAAGGGCACTGTCGCTCACGGCTGCGCCGGCAACGCCGACGACCATGGCGGCGGTGGAGACGATGCCGTCGTTGGCTCCCATCACGCCCGCGCGTAGCCAGTTCAGGCGTGTTGAGATTCGTCCGCCATCGGATTCCACCCGAGCCCCTGGGCCGGTGGAGAGTGAGGCAGTCTCTGGGACGCCGGGAGGCATGGTCATGCTCCCGTTCCCTTGACCTGCGTAGGCGGGGTCATGAGGCAGTCGTCGCTGTGACGCGGGACCGTTTCGGGCGCCTTTGGCTCTTCGCGGTACCGCTCGGAGGCCACATATCGTTCGAGCGCGGCGCGCACGGCGGCACCGGATCCCGGCGACCGGTCAAGGACTGCATGCATTGCCTCGCGCTCGGCGTGAGCGTGCTCGATCCTTCGCTGGTCCGACATCGCTCCTCCTTGCTCCTACATCGACAGTGCGCGCCCCACCTCCACGAAGGACAGAGTCGAACGCCCGAGCTCGCGGGGTCTTTGGCCATGGATTCGGGCCACGCCGGCGAGCCACGCGCTGCGTCGGCGCTGTCGGCGTGGAACCATTGAGGTCATGGAGGAGGTCAGCGTCCGGCCGGTTGATCTCGAAAGCCTGGCCTCGATTCTCCCGGTCGACCGGGCCGTGCGGCTCGCCTCCGCGGCCGAACGGGCACGCGCGGCCTTCGGCGACCGGGTGGTGTGGCACGTGAATGCCACCGCCCACGGGGGTGGCGTCGCCGAGATGTTGCAGACCCTGCTCGCCTACGCCAAGGGGGCGGGAATCGAAAACCGGTGGCTGGTGCTGGACGGAGATCCGCGTTTCTTCGCGATCACCAAGCGGCTGCACAACATGCTTCATGGGGAACCCGGGGACGGTGGACCGTTGGGCCCGGCTGAGCACGCGCACTACGAAGAGGTGCTCCGGTCCAACCTGGCGGAACTGACCCGGTTCGTCTCGCCCGGAGACATTGTCCTCCTCCACGATCCGCAGACCGCCGGCTTGGCCGAAGGCCTGCGTGCGGTGGGGGCGCGGGTGGTGTGGCGGTGCCATGTGGGGCGTGACCGGCCGAACGACATCACGGAGGCGGGATGGGAGTTCCTGCGACCGTACGTCGGGCACGCTCAGGGTCTGGTGTTCTCGCGTCGGGAGTACGCACCGGAGTGGGTCGACGACGAGCTGCTGGCCGTCATCCCTCCCTCGATCGATCCGCTTGCGGTCAAGAACATGGTGCTGACACCCGAGGAGGTCACCGCCGTTCTCGCGCGGACGGGTCTTGTTGCGGACGGCGACCGGGATGGACCGGTCAACTTCGTCCGCCGGGACGGCGCGCACGGGACGGTGCGGTCTCGTCGCGGGGGGCGGGGGGTCCTGCTGGACGGCGACCCACCCCCGCTGGCAGTCCCGCTCGTGGTGCAGGTGAGCAGATGGGACCGGCTCAAGGACATGGCGGGCGTCATGGAGGGGTTCGTCCGGGGGGTCGTTGACGACGACCTGAACGGAACGCACCTGATGCTCGCGGGACCCGAGGTCTCCGGAGTGGCTGACGACCCCGAGGGCGCCGAGGTACTCGGCCAGTGCCGGGAGGAGTGGAACCACCTCCCTGTGGCCGTCCGCAGCCGCGTGCACCTGGCCTGTATTCCCATGGACGACGGTGACGAGAACGCGATCATCGTCAACGCTCTGCAGCGACACGCTGTCGTCGTGGTGCAGAAGAGTCTCGTGGAGGGGTTCGGGCTGACGGTGACCGAAGCCATGTGGAAGGGACGGCCGGTGGTGGCCAGCAAGCTGGGCGGTATCCAGGACCAGATCACCGACGGTCACGATGGTCTCCTCGTGGAGGATCCTTACGACATCGACGAGTTCGCCGAAGTCCTGCGCCGTCCTCTTGCGGATGCCGCGTTGGCGAGCCGTCTGGGCGCCGACGCGCATGCTCGGGTGCTGCACGAGTACGTCGGGGACCGCCACCTGGCCCAGTACGTCGATCTCTTCTCCGACCTGGTGCGTCGCTCCGACCGCGCCTAGCGGTCCCACCGCCTGTCGCTTCTGGGCCGGTCGGACCACGTCCTCGGGACCAACGGCTCTGCAGTGCGCGCGAGTCCGGCGGCAGGCTGGCAAGTGTTCGACGCGATCGGGCGCGTCCGCCGTCTCGACGTGTGAGGTGCCCTATGTGGTGGCTGGTGTGCGGTGCCGCAGGTGTGGTCGGCCTGCTCGGCGGACTGGCCGCGTCGCCGACTGGGCCAGTGGCGGCTCTCGCCATCTCAGTGGGCGCACTCGGAGCCCTCACGGGTGCCGGCTGCCGACTCGCGACCGAAACCCTGCCCGAGAACATCGGCCGAGCCATGGCCCGCAGCGCCGGCCTCGGAGTCGTCGTCATCCTCGGATTCGTTCTGCCGTTTCTCGTGTTCGGACCGGTCTGGTTCGCAGGAGTGCTCGCGCTGTGCGTGACCTGTCCTCCAAGTCTCAGGTGGTGCCGATCTCGCTGCCGTGGACCGTCCTCCTTCGATCAGCCGACGGGCATCGAGGCCGAGCAGTGGGCGGCATGGGTCATGTCCGGGCGGGCGCTGGAACACCCACTGTCGGCGGCGGATGCCGCGGTTCTGGTCGAGGTTCGTCAGCAAGTGCTCGACGAGCTGGTGGCGCGGCACGGGACCATTCCCGTGGAACTGTGGTCGGTTGGTCAGGCACCTCCCAGGGCTGGTGACCGCGGAACCGGGCGTGCCTGAATCCTCCGACAGCCAAGGACCGCCCGGTTGGCGTCTCCGCCGCGGGGTTGATGGCGGATGACGAGGACGGCGAGCGCCACCAGGCCGAGGTCCTGGAACACCAACAGCGGCGGAGCGACCACGCTGCCGGGCAACCACCGCGAGACGGCCGCGGGCAGAACCTGGAAGGCACCGAGCGCGCCGACCGCCAGAAGTATTGGGTCTCGGGGTCACGAGCGACAGGCCGACGAGTAGTCCGGCGGTCAGAACCGCGGCCACCACCCCGGGGTCATGGTCGATCGTGAACATGGCACCGATCATCATCGCGAGCCCGCCAACCGCCCTCATCCCCTGGCGCGGGCGGAGCACCGCTCCCAGCCGAGGAGTACCCAGGCTGCGCCGACGGTCCAGATGGCCACTCCGGGGGTGGTGTCTGAGACAGGGTCGGAGTGCACGCATGTGCGAGGCGAATGGCCCTGTCGCGCGCTCCAGCGGTCACGTGACGATGGAGCATGACAACAGCGACCATGGATCCCCAGGACCTGTATCGCGGCCGGAAGGGCAAGGTCGACTTCGTCGACGTACCGGAGCTCGGCTACCTCGTCATCGACGGACGTGGTGCTCCCGACGAGACAGAGGGGCCGTTCCAGCGGGCGATCCAGACTCTGTTCAAGGCGAGCTACGCCGCCCACTTCGGCGTCAGGAAGACGCGCGGCGAGGCACCCAGGGTCATGCCCATCGAGGCACTGTGGTGGGTGGAGGGACCCGACCCGGCCGACTTCGACGATGCCGCACCCGAAGCCTGGCGGTGGCGGGCCCAGATCATGCAGCCCCCGCCCATCGACCGCGAGGTCGTCGCCGGTGCGCTTCGGCAGCTCGAGGCCAAAGACGTGCCCGGTCTGGCGGACCTCCGCTACGAGCTGTGGGAGGAGGGCAGATGCGCGCAGACTCTGCATGTGGGGCCGTACGACGCCGAGGGCCCCGCCATCGCAGCCCTGCACCAAGCGATCTGCCGTGCGGGCTGTCACCCACGCGGGCGTCATCACGAGATCTACCTCGGAGACCCACGCCGCAGCGCCCCCGAGCGTCTCCGCACGCTGATCCGCCAACCTGTCGAGACCGATGAGGAGAACGATCATGGCTGACACGCACGCCGGCACGGCCGCGGGGAGCGGCGCCATCTACGGTCTGGGTGTCTTCGGCGCCTGGGTGTACTTCTGGCAGCAAGCCGCGGGTTTCTGGGAGCACGCGTACGCGGTGTTCCAGGGCATCTTCTGGCCCGCCTACATGGTCTTCGAGGCATTCAGAGCGCTGGCGGGCTGAAGGTCGCACGACCCTCGTCCACGGTGGGCGAACCTGGCGACGTCCTTCAGGAGGCGTCGCGGTGCTGACTGCGGGACAGCTCGAACAGACGGGCTCCCCAGTCGTGGGCGCGGTAGAACTCGCCAAACGTCGTCGGACCCTGCACGTCGGCGACGTAGAAGCTCGTAGGGCGGTCGAGAACGTCGAATCCGTGGGCCCGCAAGATCTTGGCCGCTCGCTTCGCAGCCGACCCGGGCAACCGCCGAACCCGTTCGACGCGGGTGTCGAACACCGCCACCTGCGGACGCTCCGCCGCCACTGGAAACGCCGCGTCAAGCGTGTCCAGCCATTCACGCACACCAACTGCCGCATGTCCTGGGTCCGCACCCTGTCGAACCGCGTCCTCTCGGGTCGAGGGACGGCTCAGTGAGAACGCGTGGGTCGGTGCACCAACGACCACCAGGTCGCATCCAGACAGGTCGTCTGGCCCGGCCTCACACACATCGGCGAGCGTGGTGTGGCTTCCTGCCTGGGCAAGCCCGTCCGCCACCTTGCGGGCAATGTGTTCGGTGTTGCCGAACATGGACTCGTACACGATCACGCTCTTCATGGCGATCTCCTCGTCTCTCAGGGTCGGTAGGAATCGGTCGGGACGACCACGGCGCGGCCGTTGACTGTGCCGTTCGCCAGGTCCTGATAGGCCTGCGCGGCGTCGTCGAGGGTGTAGAGGGACGTCTCGGCGGTCAGTAGACCCCGGGAGGCAAGGCCAAGGACCTCGACGAGCTCTCGCCGGTTTCCCCAGTACGTCGTCTGGACGCTGACCTCGTAGGGCACGCCGAAGAACGACACAGGGAGGGTTCCGCCGGCGATGCCGACGATCGTGATGTCTCCTAGCTGGCGGGCGCATGCCGCAGCCGCAGCCAGCGTGTCGTCGGAGCCGACACAGTCGATCACCAGATCGGCCCCGACGCCGCCGGTGAATGCGCGGACTTCGGCCACCAGCTCTGGTCCGGGGGACAGCGTCAGGTCCGCCCCGGAGCGTGCTGCCAGGTCGCGCGCCGAGTCCCGGGTGTCGACGGCGATCACGCGGGCGCCGGAGGTGGCGCGCAGGATCTGCACCGCCATGTGACCGAGGCCGCCGACTCCGATCACGACCGCCGTCGCGGTCGGACCCAGCTTGCGCTCTGATCGCCTGACCGCGTGGTACGGCGTCAGCCCCGCATCCGTCAGCGGGGCAGTCTGGACGACGTCGAGGCCGTCCGGGATGGGCACCAGGTGGCGGGCGGACGGCACACGCAAGTACTCGGCCATGCCACCGTCGAGGCCGAGCCCACCCCCGCCGCCGGGGACCGGTGCCAGGTCAGGACGCTCGCAGTACGTTTCGAGTCCCTCCAGGCAGTGTTGGCACGTACCGCACCCCCAGGCTCCGACGACCGCGACCGGCTGGCCGGGCTCAAAGCCCCGAGCGCCGGAGCCGATGGCGTGTACCCACCCGGCGTTCTCGTGCCCCAGCGTGAACGGGGGGTTCCACGGGAGGACACCGGCCTCGAAATCGTGCATCAGGTGCAGGTCCGAGTGGCACGCCCCAGCGGCACCGACCTGAACGACCACCTCGCCCGGACCCGGCTCCGGTATCGGGACTTCGTCAAGAACCGGATCGCTCTTCCACGCATTCAGTCGCAACGCCTTCATGTCACCCTCCAGTGAAAGGCAGCGGTCTCAACTCCCACCCTCCGCCGGAGTGCTCGCGCTGATCAGGGGCCTCCGACCGGGGACGAGGGGTCGTTGGTCCCTAGGTCTTCAGGGTGAACTGAGACACCGTGGATCTGGAAGCACATTGCAGGGAGGTTTGCCATGACCGAGCAGAACCCCAACCCCATTGTTGTCGCCGTAGGGCTCGACCCGATCGATGAAGCCCTGGCCTTCGCCGGAGGCGAGGCAGCCCGGTCCGGGTGCGGTTTGCACCTGGTCCACGTCGTACACCTGCTCCTCGCCGAGGGACCCGAAACGCCTCTGGTGGCGGAAACCGACCTCGAGCGCGCCGGCCGCCAGACGCTGAACGCTGCGCTAGAGCGGGCCGGTGACATCGTCGAGGGTGTTCCGGTGACGGCAGAGCTGCTCGAAGGCGGAGTCGTCCCCACGCTGGTCCACTCGGCCAAGGACGCCAGGATGATCGTCCTCGAGCGCCGCGACCTGTCCACCATGATGCGCGTAGTCACCCGGTCTGTCTCCAGCGGTGTGGCCGCGCACGCCCACGTGCCCGTGGTGTCAGTGCCGTCGCACTGGGCGCCCTCCCGCACCCGTGGTGACTTCGCGACCGTCACGGTCGGCGTCGACGTCTCCAGGCGGGCAGAGCCGGTCCTGCGGGCCGCGGCTGCCGAAGCGAAGAGCCGGGGAGCGGTCCTGAAGGTCCTCCACATCTGGAACTTCCCAGGCCCCTACGACGACATCATCCTCACCCGCACCGATAGCGAGAAGTGGAACGCCCACGAGACCGCCGAGCTCCAGACTCTCATCGACACACTCGGTGATGACTTCGCCGGGGTGCCGGTGCAGATCGATGTCCGTGACGGCCGCGCGGCCGACGCGCTCATCGAGGCCAGCCGGGAGACGGACTTGCTGGTCATCGGCCGACACGACCCGCTCGTGCCGATCGGGTCCCACCTGGGACCCATCGCCCGCGCAGTACTGCGCGAGGCCGACTGCCCCGTCCTGCTGGTGGACCCTCGGCCCGCGCGAGGCGAGAGGCGACACTCACAGCAGGAGACCGCGGCTCAGCCGGTGTGACGCAGCAAGCCCAATGTCCGGATCGCCGGTGCTTGCCCGGCCCCAGATGGCCGCTCGGGTCCAGGTGGCGCTCCAGTGAATGCAGCTGTGTCAACCCCCACCCTCCGCCGGAGTGCTCGCGCTGATCAGGGGCCTCTGACTAGGGACGAGGGGTCGTTGGTCCCTAGGTCTGCACGGGTGCACTGAGCCACCGTGGATCTGAAAGCACACATCTCAGGGAGGTTGTCATGACCGAGCAGAACCCCAACCCCATTGTGGTCGCCGTAGGGCACGACCCGATCGATGAAGCCCTGGCCTTCGCCGGAGGCGAGGCAGCGCGGTTCGCGTGCGGTTTGCACCTGGTCCACGTCGTGCACGTTCTCCCTCAGCGGCCCGAGTTTCCGCCGGTTGTGGAAACCGATCTCGAGCGCGCCGGCCGCCAGACGCTGAACGCTGCGCTAGAGCGGGCCGGCGACATCGTCGAGGGTGTTCCGGTGACGGCAGAGCTGCTCGAAGGCGGAGTCGTCCCCAGACTGGTCGACTCGGCCAAGGACGCCAGGATGATCGTCCTCGAGCGCCGCGACCTGTCCAGCATGATGCGCGTAGTCACCCGGTCTGTCTCCAGCGGTGTGGCCGCGCACGCCCACGTGCCCGTGGTGTCAGTGCCATCGCACTGGGCGCCCTCGCGCACCCGTGGTGACTTCCCGACCGTCACGGTCGGCGTCGACGTCCCCAAGGGAGCAGAGCCGGTCCTGCGGGCCGCGGCTGCCGAAGCCAAGAGCCGGGGAGCGGTCCTGCACGTCCTCCACACCTGGACCTTCCCGGTCGTCTACGACGACATCATCCTCACCCGCACCGAGACCGAAGACTGGAATGCCCACGAGACCGCCGAGCTCCAGACTCTCATCGACACACTTGGTGATGACTTCGCCGGGGTGCCGGTGCAGATCGCGGTCCGTCACGGCCGCGCGGCCGACGCGCTCATCGAGGCCAGCCGGGAGACGGACTTGCTGGTCATCGGCCGACACGACCCGCTCGTGCCGATCGGGTCCCACCTGGGACCGATCGCCCGCGCAGTACTGCGCGAGGCCGACTGCCCCGTCCTGCTGGTGGACCCTCGGTCCGCGCGAGGCTGGAGGCGGCACTCACAGCAGGAGACCGCGGCTCAGCCGGTGTGACGCACTTCAGGTTCGGTTGTCAGATCACTGGTCAGGACGACGCACCAGAGGCGCATGCAGATGGCCGAAGGGCCCTGCCCAGACC
>DASSJR010000120.1:0-2912 GCA_035691135.1 Nocardioides sp.
GCCCGACTGGTTCCGGACCCACGACTCGCTGCGCGGTGATATCAACCAGCTCGAGGCCGAGAACGCCCGTCTCCGCGCGGAGTCCGAGACCTCCAGCTACGACCGCAACCGCCTCGAGGAGTACGACGGCCTCACCCAGGCGGCCGGCGACCTCGGGTACGCCCTCGTCCCCGCCCGTGTCGTGGGGATCGGTCCCTCCCAGTCGTTCTCACAGACGGTGACCATCGACGCCGGCTCGCGCGCCGGCGTACACCCCGACATGACCGTCCTCAACAACGACGGGCTGGTCGGGCGCGTCCTGCGGGTCACCAGCTCGACCGCCACCGTCCTGCTGATCGTCGACGCCGAATCGGTCGTCGGCGGCCGGGTGGGCGAAACCATGGAGATCGGTTTCCTCCACGGCCGTGGGATTCTCGGCAGCTCCGGTCATCTCGAGCTCGAGCTCGCCGACGCGTCCGAGGTGCCGGCCAAGCACGACACCGTGGTCACCTGGGGCAGTCAGAGCGGTGCTCCCTACGTCTCCGGGGTGCCGATCGGGCGGGTCAGCTCGGTCTACAGCAGCCTGCGGGAGACCTCGCAGCGGGCCGTGATCGAACCGTTCGTCGACTTCGGCTCACTCGACCTGGTCGGCGTGGTGGTCCCCTCGGGCTCGTCCAGCGACCGGGCGGTCGTCGGAGCAGACGGGAACCTGAGATGACTCACCCCACGAAACCGCTCGCTGCGCCCACGCTTTCGCGGGGGCCCCGATGAACCTGCTGAGGACCCTCGCCGCGTGCCTGGTCGTGAGCCTGGCCCTCGTGCTCCAGGTGACACTGTTTCCCCACTTCGCCTGGCAGGGGATCGTGCCCAACCTCTGCCTCCTCGTGGTGGTCGGGGCCGCCCTGACCCGCGGCCCGCAGGCCGCGATCGTGCTGGGCTTCGTGGCCGGCGTGGCGCTCGACCTCGCGCCGCCGGCCGACCACGTCGCCGGCCGCTGGGCGCTGGCCCTGGTCATCGTCGGCTACGTCGCCGGCCGGGTGCGCCAGGACGTCAAGCCCACCGCCATCGCGGTCGTGGGCACCGTCGCCGCGTCCTCGTTCATCGGCACCTCGGTGTTTGCCATCACCGGCCTGATCCTGCGCGACCCGCTCCTCGACGTCGGCCAGCTGCTGGAAGTGATCCTGGTCGCGGTTCTCTGGGACGTGCTGCTCACGCCCTTCGTGCTGCCGCCCGTGATGACCCTGTTCAACCGGCTCCAGCCCGAGCGAGCGACCACCTGAGATGGTCACGTCCACACGCTCGAAGACCGGCGGTGGCAGCATCGGGGGACGCAAGGCCCGGCTGCGCCTGATCGTGATCCAGGCCCTGGTCTTTTCGCTGTTCGCCACCCTCTTCGCCCGCCTCTACTACCTCCAGGTCGTCAGCGGCGCCGAGTACGAGGCGCAGGCCGCCTCTCAGTCGGTGCGGGAGATCGTGGTCCAGCCGCAGCGCGGCCTGATCGTCGACGACCAGGGCCGGCCGCTGGTCACCAACCGCCCGTCCTGGGTGATCTCGGTCGACCGCACCATGCTCGGCAAGATGTCGGAGCGGCAGCGCACCCTGCTCCTGGCGCGCCTGGGGCGGGCCGTCGGTGAACCGTCCGCGCGGATCGACAAGAGGCTGGTGACCTGTGGCGACCCGGGCAGCATCGCCGGCACCTGCTGGAACGGGTCGCCCTACCAACCGGTGCCCGTCGCCCGTGACGTCCGGCAACCGGTCGCCCTGGGCATCCTCGAGCAGCCGGAGGACTATCCCGCGATCCTCGCCGAGCAGGAGACCGTGCGCGCCTACCCGCGTCCGTTCGGCATCAACGCCGCCCACGTGCTCGGCTACCTCAGCCCGATCACCGAGGCGGAGTACGACTCGGCCCGCGCCAACGGCGACCGCTCGGTCAACGGCGCATCGTCCGTCGGACGCGCCGGCGTCGAGAAGCAGTACGACGAGTGGCTGCGCGGGATGCCCGGCTATCGCAGCGTCGCGGTCGACTCGATGGGCCGGGTGCTCGGCGACGACAGGGAGCTCGCCGGCCAGCCCGGCGACACGCTGGTCACCTCGATCGACGCCAAGGTGCAGGGCGTCGTGGAGCGGCAGCTCGCCCAGACGATCAAGACCGCCCGCGCCACCATGGACCCGGTGAGCGGCCGGCACTACGTCGCCGACTCCGGTGCCGCCGTGGTCATGGAGGCCAACACCGGCCGGATCGTCGCCATGGCCAGCCAGCCGACCTACGACCCCTCGGTGTGGGTCGGGGGCATCAACGAGAAGCAGCTCCGTCGGCTCTACTCCACCAGGGCCGGGACCCCCCTGCTGAGCCGGGCGACGCAGGGACAGTTCGCGCCCGGCTCGACGTGGAAGCCGTTCATGACCGCGGGCGCCCTCACCAACGGCTACAGCACGTCCACCCAGCTCAACTGCTCCTCGGGATTCCCGGTCGGCAACCGCGTCTTCAAGAACTACGAGTCCGGCGCCTACGGCTACATCACCTTCGCCCGGGCGCTCGAGGTCTCGTGCAACACCTTCTTCTACCGGGTCGGCTACGACTTCTGGCGCCGCCTCGGTTCCGACGAGGACGACGTCAACGCCCGGGACCCCCTGGTCGAGGAGGCCCAGACGTTCGGGTTCGGAAGCCGGACCGGCATCGACCTCCCGGGCGAGGCGTCGGGTCGGATCGCCGACCGGAAGTGGAAGCTCGCCTACTACAAGTCCATGAAGGACTACTACTGCGGCATCTCCCACAAGCCTCAGGACGCCAAGACCAGCGACTTCGTCTACAAGTTCGCCTACGAGTTCTGCCTCGAGGGCTACAAGTACCGGGCCGGTGACGCGGTCAACTTCGCCATCGGCCAGGGCGACACGATCGTCACCCCGCTCCAGCTGGCCCGGGCCTACGCCGC
>DASSJR010000121.1:0-4764 GCA_035691135.1 Nocardioides sp.
ACCGAGCGAAAGGGAACACCCGTGATCAACGACATCCTCCACGAGGCCGACGACAAGATGGACAAGTCGGTCGAGGCGACGCGTGAGGAGTTCGCGGCGATCCGGGCGGGACGCGCGCACCCGAGCATGTTCAACAAGATCCTGGTCGACTACTACGGCACGCCCACGCCGCTCCAGCAGCTGGCGTCGTTCACCTCGCCCGAGGCGCGGATCGTGCTGATCCAGCCCTACGACATGGGCGCGATGGGCAACATCGAGCGGGCCATCCGTGACTCCGACCTCGGGGTCAACCCCGCCAACGACGGCAAGCTGCTGCGCTGCGTCTTCCCCGAGCTCACGGAGGAGCGCCGCAAGGAGTACATCAAGGTGGCCCGGTCCAAGGCCGAGGACGGTCGGGTCGCGGTGCGCAACCTGCGCCGTACGGCGAAGCACGCGCTCGAGAAGCTCGAGAAGGACCACGAGGTCGGCCAGGACGACGTCACGGGCGCCGAGAAGCGGCTCGACGGGATGACCAAGAAGCACACCGACGAGATCGACGAGATGCTGAAGAACAAGGAAGCCGAGCTGATCGAGGTCTGAGCGACCACGAAGCCCGCGACCGCCCGATGACCGACTCCACGCCTGCCCCGCCGGTTGACCACGGCCGGGCCGGCCGCGACCTGCCGGTCGCCATCGCCTCGGGCGTCGTACTCCTGCTGGGCATCGCCGGGTCCCTGGTGTTCTGGAAGACCGCCTTCATGCTGATCGTGGCCGGGGCGGTCGTGGTGGCGATCTGGGAGCTGCACCGGGGCTTCCTGGCCAAGGAGATCGACCTTCCCGAGCAGCCGCTGATGCTGGGTGGCGTGGTGATGGTCGTGGTGGCCTACTTCTTCGGGCCGGCCGCTCTGGTCACCGCCACGGCGGTCACTGCGCTGGTCATCATGCTCTGGCTGCTGCGTCGCGGCGTTCCCGGCTACGTCCAGAACGCGACCGCCTCGGTCTTCACCCTCATCTACGTGCCGTTCCTGGGGTCGTTCGTGGCCCTGCTGCTCGCCGAGGGCGGAACACGCGACTTCGACCGCTGGGACGACGGGGTCCGCGGGATCATCGTGTTCATCCTGGTGACCATCGCCTCCGACATCGGGGGTTACTTCGCCGGGGTGCTGTTCGGCCGCCACCCGATGGCCCCGGTCATCTCACCGAAGAAGTCGTGGGAGGGCTTCGCCGGATCCATCGCCTTCTGCGTGGCCGTCGGCTATGCCCTGGTGGTCTACTTCCTCGACGGTGACTGGTGGGTCGGGATCGCCCTCGGCCTGATCGCCGCGGTGATGGCGACGCTCGGTGACCTGTGCGAGTCGGTGATGAAGCGCGACCTCGGGATCAAGGACATGAGCCAGGTGATCCCCGGCCACGGAGGTCTGATGGACCGGCTCGACTCGCTGCTGGCCACCATCGCGCCGATCTGGCTGCTGCTGCACTATCTCGTCTTCTGATGCTTCACCTCGTCCGGCACCGACCGGGGTAGTCCGGCACGAAAGGGCTGCCGACACGCCGGCCGGGGCGATCGTTTCGTGCCGGACTATCCAGAAATCACGGTCACCACCAGCCCTGGCGACGCGCCCAGCGCAGCAGCAGCAGGCTGATCGCGACCATCACCACGAGGGCGATGGCGAGCAGGCCGGGCTGGGTCTTGCCGTTCACGATCACGTTCATGCCCAGGATCGATGCGATCGCGGTGATCGGCAGGGTGACGGCCGCGATCACTGCCAGCCGTTCCATGGCGACGGTCATCTTCGTGTGCACCTTCGTCTGGTACAGCTCGATCACGCCGAACAGGAAGTGTGACTCGCCGTCGGCCAGAGACTGCACACGTTCGAACTGATCGGCGACGTCGCGGGCGAACCCGGCCTCCTCGTCGTCGGGCAGGCGCTGGATGCCGGCCAGCCGGACCCAGATGTCGTGGCACTGTGCCGCCATCGTGCGCGTCGTGATCAGCTCGTGACGGATCAGGAACATGGTCTCCAGCAGCTCCTCGGGGTTGCGGAGCTGTGAGGCCATCACCTCCTGCTCCAGGCCCGGCAGCTTTCCGGCGACCTCGCGGATGACACCGCTCTGCCGGCGGGCAACGGCCGAGGTGATGGCATAGGAGAGCTCCGCGGGCGACTTCGGGCGGAAGCGTCCTTGCTCGATGCGGGCCAGGACACCGGCGGTCTCGACCAGCGCCTGGCCGGGGTCGACATCGGGGTTGATCGGGCCGTGCACGGTGACCAGGTAGCGGCGTCCGATGATCTGGTCGAGCTCCAGCAGGTGCACGTGGCCGGCCCGCCCGAGGAACGGCGACTGGGTCGTGACGAACACATGGTCGGCGTAGCCGTGGACCGTCGGCACGTAGTTGCGCTGGCGGCAGCCGGCGACGACCAGCGGGTGGCAGCCCAGTCCCTCCAGCACCGCCTCGGCGTCGGGGTCCCAGCTCGGTACGTCGATCCAGACGAAACCCTCCTCGGTCCCCACCAGAGCCGCCACGTCGTCGGCTCGACGAGGCTCGGCGCCCTCGGCATCGAGGTAGCGCACCTCCATGAGCCCCACCTCCATGAGCCCTCTTCCTATCCCCAGCGTGGCGGCGTGCCCGCCGTGCAGCAAGGCCCCTCCATCTGGGAGAATCGAATCGATGACCACGGAGCGGGCCCCCGAGCAGGTCACGGGCCAGGACACCCCCCAGAAGCCCACGGACTGGTGGCAGCGCGACCACCCGACCTTTGTCGCCCTCACGGGCTTCTTCACCGGCATGCTGGCCGTGACGATCGTGCCGGGCGCCTGGGCGGGCCTTCTGCGACTGCTCTTCCCCTACGACACCGCCGAGGAGCTCTTCCCCTACATCCTCGTCATCCTCGTGGTGCCGCTCGGCCTGGTCCTCGTGGACCGCACTCGCCGGTTCGGCACCTACATGTTCGTCGGCATGGTCCTGACCACGGTGGTGGTCCTCTGCGTCGCGTCGCTGGTGCTCTACTTCATGGTCCGCGCCCAGGCCTGAGCCCCTGACGATTCGGGAGGTCTGCTCTCGGATGGGATGATCGGATCCTCATGTCCGACAAGCCCACCCAGCTTCCGCTGGTCTTCGACGAGCCCCGTGGGCGTCGCAAGCCCCCGCGCCACCTGGCCGACCTGACGGCCGAAGAGCGCGGCGACCGCGCCGTCGAGCTGGGGCTGCCCCGCTTCCGCGCCCGGCAGCTGTCGACCCACTACTTCTCGCGCCTCGTCGACGAGCCCGACCAGATGACCGACCTGCCGGCAGAGGGACGGTCGGAGCTGGTCGCGGCCATGCTGCCCGATCTGATGACGCCGCTGCGCACGATGGAGGCCGACCGGGGAACCACCCGCAAGACGCTGTGGAAGCTGTTCGACGGGGCTCTCGTCGAGTCGGTGCTGATGCGCTACCCCGACCGGGTGACCATCTGTGTCTCGAGCCAGGCCGGCTGCGGCATGGCCTGCCCGTTCTGCGCGACCGGTCAGGGCGGACTCCAGCGCAACATGTCGGCCGCCGAGATCGTCGAGCAGGTCGTGGCCGGAGCGCGGGCGCTCGCACGCAACGAGGTGCCCGGGGGACCGGGCCGCGTCTCCAACGTCGTCTTCATGGGCATGGGGGAGCCGCTGGCCAACTACCGGGCCGTGATGGGCGCCGTACGCCGGCTCACCGACCCAGCGCCCGACGGGCTCGGCATGTCAGCGCGGGGCGTGACCGTGTCGACCGTCGGACTCGTCCCGCGGATCCGGCAGCTCACCGAGGAGGGCATCCCCGTGACCCTCGCGCTGTCGCTCCACGCGCCCGACGACGAGCTGCGCAACGAGCTGGTGCCGATCAACACCCGTTTCTCCGTGGCCGAGAGCGTCGAGGCGGCCTGGGACTACGCGCGGGTGACCAAGCGCCGGGTCTCGATCGAGTACGCCATGATGCGCGGCATCAACGACCAGGCCTGGCGGGCCGACCTGCTCGGCGACGTCCTCAACTCGTACGGCGACTGGGGCTGGGTGCACGTCAACCTGATCCCGCTCAACCCCACCCCCGGCTCGAAGTGGACGGCCTCCGACCCGGCCGACGAGCGCGAATTCGTACGCCGGCTCGAGGCGAAGGGGATCCCCACGACCGTCCGCGACACCCGAGGGCGCGAGATCGACGGGGCTTGCGGCCAGCTCGCCGCCACCGAGGTCTGACTCTCAGCGCAGGAACGCCGGGGCCGTCACCAGCAGCTCGACGTTGCGGTCCTTGCGCGCGCCGCGCCGGTTGAGGTCCCGCTCCTGCCAGTCGTTGGCCGCCAGCTCGCGTGCGAGCGCGGCCAGGGCGATTGGGCCGCCCAGCCTCCCGTCGTAGGACGGCGGCGCTGCGTGATCGACCATGGTGGCGAAGATCGACAGCGTGCCGTCGCGGTTGTCGGCAAGCTCGATCAGCCGCGACTGCTGCGGCCAGTCGATGTGGGAGGCGGTGTTGATCTCCCAGAACCCGCCACCGCCCTCGCGCTGGTGTGCCCAGATGTTGTTGGTGTGGGTGTGGCCGTTGACCCAGGCGATCACGTTGTCGTGCAGCAGCAGCTCGGAGACGACCTCGTCCCCGAGCACCCGTGCCTCGAAGTCGCCGCCGGTGCCGACGATCGGGTTGTCCATGGTGCTGGCGGTGTGGTGGCTGGCGACGACGACCAGTCGCCCGGCTGAGGCCTGCAGCTGGCCTTGCAGCCAGGCGAACTGGGTCTGGTCGAGCGAGCCGTTGGCCTCGCCGTTGGGGTTGACCGTGTC
>DASSJR010000122.1:0-28076 GCA_035691135.1 Nocardioides sp.
GTCCCCGTGGCCGACACCATCGAGGCGTTCAACAAGATCGCCGACGGTGACTACGACCACGTGGCAGAGCAGGCCTTCTTCATGTGCGGCGGTCTTGACGACGTCGAGCAGCGCTGGGACGAGATCCAGAAGAGCCTCTGATGGCGAAGACGATGACAGTCGCCCTGGTGACGGCCGACCGCGAGCTGTGGTCGGGCGAGGCCACGGCCGTCAACGCCCGGACGCTGGCCGGCGAGATCGGGATCATGGCCAACCACACCCCGATCATGTCGGTTCTCGACGACGGCCAGGTCGACGTACGCACCGTCGACGACGGCCACTGGGTGGCCGCCGTCGACGGCGGGTTCCTCTCCGTCGCCGGCAACCAGGTCCGGCTCCTGTGCGAGCACGCGGAGATCTCCTTCGAGAGCAACTACGACGAGGCCAAGCGCCTGCTCGACGAGCGCAAGGCCAAGCTGGAGGAGAGCGCGGGCTGATTTCTCTCGTTCGCGCTGTGGCCGTTACCGTTAGCGCACGCTGTGCCCGACTCGGGCACCGAGCCCCCGGGAGTGACGGATGCCGCTGTGGCAGTGGCTGCTCGATGCAGCCGGTGTCCTGCTGGGTCTGGCACTGGTCTATGGCATCGCCCTCGTGATCCGCCGGCGCGTGCTCTCGCGCCACGGCGGAACTTTCGAGATGAGCTACCGCGTCCGGTCCGAGAAGGCCGGGCGCGGCTGGCTTCTCGGGTTGGGCCGCTACTCCGGCGATGACCTGCAATGGTTTCGCTTCTTCTCGCTCTCCCCGCTGCCCAAGCGGTCCTGGCGCCGGTCGGTCATGACCTTCGTCGGCAAGCGCGAGCCCGAGGGCGCCGAGGAGCTGTCCCTCTATCCCGATCACCTGGTGGTCCGGTGCGAGGTGCCGGACGGTGACGTGGAGCTGGCGATGGGGCCGGCCGCGCTGACCGGTCTGCAGGCCTGGCTCGAGGCCGGGCCGCCGCGGCCCATCCAGGAAATATGACCAGCGCCCCGGCCGCGGTCGACGCCGACCGTGCCCGTCTCGGGGTGGCCGTCGTCTTCGTCCTCAACGGCCTCTGCTTCGCCAGCCTGGTCTCGCGACTCCCTGACGTCCGCGCGGACCTCTCGCTGTCGAATGGCGGGCTCGGACTCCTGCTGCTGTCGATCGCCCTGGGGTCGTTGCTGGCGCTGCCCTCCAGCGGCTGGCTGATCGACCGGTGGTCGGCGGCGACCGTCGTACGAGGTGGGTCGTTGCTGGTGGCGGCCGGCCTGGTCGTCGCCGCAGCTGGAACCGCATTCTTTGCCTCGGTTCCGGTGGTCGCCATCGGGTTCTTCGTCAACGGCCTGGGGACCGGCGTCTGGGACGTGGCCATGAATGTCGAGGGCGCCGCGGTCGAGCGGCAGCTGCGGCGGTCGATCATGCCGCGGTTCCACGCGGGCTGGAGCGGTGGCAGCATCCTCGGGGCGACCATCGGCGTCGGCGCCAATGCCGTCGACCTGTCGCTGGTGCTGCACCTGGGAGCCGTGGTCATCCTCTCCGCCGCCACCGCGTGGTGGGGAGCCGCGGGGTTCCTGCCGGCACACCCCGACCACAGCGGGCCGTCCGGTCTCGTCGCCTGGCGGGAGCCGCGCACACTCGCCATCGGCCTGATGGTGCTCGCCTTCGCCCTGACCGAGGGCGTGGCGAACGACTGGCTCGCGCTCGGGCTCATCGACGGCTACGGCGCACCGGACTGGCTCGGTGTCGCGGGCTTCGCGCTCTTCGTGATCTCCATGACCACCGGCCGCGTGTTCGGGACCGTCGTGCTCGACCGACTCGGCCGGGTGCCGGTGCTGCTGGCCACCGCGGGTTCGGTCCTGGTCGGGCTGCTGCTCGTTGTCTACGGCGGCCACCCGGTCCTCGTGGTCGTGGGCGTCGTCGCGTGGGGTCTCGGCGCGTCCCTCGGCTTCCCGGTCGGCATGAGTGCGGCTGCCGACGAGCCGGCTCGGGCGGCGGCGCGGGTCAGCGTGGTGGCCACGATGGGGTACGTCGCGTTCCTCGGCGGCCCTCCGGTGGTCGGGTTCGTGGCCGACCGGGTGGGGACCCTGTCGGCGCTGCTGGTCGTCGCGGTGGTCCTGGTGCCGTCTGTGCTGGCGATCCCCGCGGCCCGCGAACCGGCGGACGCCGTGCCCGACCAGGCCTGACCTCATGTCCTGGCTGGCGATGCTCCTCGGGGTCGCTGCACTCGCGGTGATGGGCCGTGGGCTCCACCTCACCCTCGACGGCCGCCGACAGGGTCACCGGCCCGGCGCCGACGCGGACGCCCGGATGGTGGCCAGCCTCCGGGTGGTGGCAGGCGTCAAGCTGCTCAACCGGGGCGCGGTCCTGCTCGTGCTAGCCCTGGTGCTGCTGTTCGTCGTGGCCTGACGCCGAGGCGTCCTGGTGGCGGCTCTTGTGGTGCGCCAATGGGGGCGGAACCCACCACCTGAACGCCCGACCGAGAGCGGTGCGCTGGCACCAGCAGTCGTGGTCGCACCCGCACTGCAGGTTGTGCGGGTTGTGAAGGCGCTGCAGAACGCTCCTGGTCACGTTCTCAGCGTAGACCCGCGGACTCGGCTGCAGTGGCCGGCCAGCGGGGCAACTGGCCGTGCCGCTGCCTGATGGTCTCGTCACTTTGATCTGACCCGCTGGGCGGGTCAGATCAAAGTGCGCGCCTGCCCATGTCCGGCGGCATCCCGTCCCGGCTGAGCCTGTCGAGCTCGATGGGCGCGGGAACACGATGCCACCGGAATGGCGCCCCGCGATGCTGCGGCCACCCGAACCACCACCTCACTCCGACCGCTCGCCCCCCGGCACCCACAGCACGTCACCCTGCTGGCGGTTGGCGTGCCGGGCCAATATGAAGAGCAGGTCGGAGAGCCGGTTGAGGTACTTGATCGCAAGCACGTTCATGGTCTCGCCATGCTCGGCATGGGCTGCCCAGGCCGACCGCTCGGCCCGGCGTACGACGGTGCGCGCGACGTGGAGGTGGGAGGCAGCGGGCGTGCCTCCGTTGAGAATGAACGAGCGCAGCTTCGGCAGCGACTCGTTGTAGTGGTCGCACCAGCCCTCGAGCCGGTCGATGTAGTCCTGCTCGATCCGCAGCGGTGGGTACTCCGGGTCGGCGACCACGGGGGTGCAGAAGTCGGCGCCGACGTCGAACAGGTCGTTCTGAAGTCGGGTCAGCACCGTCACCACGTCGTCGTCCAGCCCGCCGGCGGCGAGGGCCACGCCGAGGTGGGCGTTTGCCTCGTCGACGTCGGCGTAGGCGTGCAGCCGCCGGTCGTTCTTGGTGGTCGTGCTCATGTCGCCGAGCCGGGTCTCGCCGGCGTCGCCGGTGCGCGTGTAGATGCGGGTGAGGTTGACCATGGGTCGAGCGTAATGGTCTTGACCGATCAGCCCGGCCCACGCCTGCGGCGTCTTGTTGAAATCAAAACCACGACCAACTCGTGAGAAATGTGCAACCGATTCGGGAACGTCCGCGTCATAGTGGTCGCACGGTGCGCCGATCCGGAGCGTCGGGACTCCGGGGGAGGAGCGAGATGGACATCGCAACCGATGGTCCGACACTCGTGCTCAGTGGAGCCTTCGACGTCCGCAGCACGTGGGAGGTTCGCAACGCGCTCCACGAGCACATCGAGGCCCGCCGCGAGGACGTGGTCGTCGATCTCACCGACGTCGACTCCGTCGACGTCACTGCTCTCAAGGTGCTGGCCTTCGCCACGCGCCGCGCGGCGATGCTCGGCCGCCACCTGACCCTGCGCGGCTGCGGTCCCGCGGTTCGTCGGCTGCTCCACCTGTCCCGGCTGATCCGCGTCGTCGAGGTCGAACGCGAGACCGCCACGGTCTAGGGCGAGAGGCCCTGCCTCCGTCGCCGGGTTTCGACGCGCCCACGCGACCTCTGATCTCGACACTCCCGTCGCGACCTACTTCGTCGGTCGCGGGGGCTTGCTCGATCTCCCCGCGCCCACGCGTCACGCTCGTCCCTCGCGTGCCGCCGCCCGGTGACCTCGAACGCCGCTGTGCGGCTTGCCACACCGAGACGCGCTCAGAACGCACTGAGCACGCAATACGCTCGGAGCATGAGCGAGAAGGACCGCCCCTGGGTGATGCGGACGTACGCCGGCCATTCCACGGCCGCGGCGTCCAACGCGTTGTACCGGGGAAACCTGGCCAAGGGACAGACCGGCCTCTCGGTGGCCTTCGACCTCCCGACGCAGACCGGCTACGACCCACAGGACGCGCTGAGCCGGGGCGAGGTCGGCAAGGTCGGCGTACCTGTGCCGCACCTCGGCGAGATGCGGAAGCTCTTCGACGACATCCCGTTGACCGAGATGAACACGTCGATGACGATCAACGCGACCGCGATGTGGCTGCTCGCGATGTACCAGGTCGTCGCCGAGGAGCAGAACCCCGAGCTCGACCCCTCCGAGGTGGCCCACCAGCTCGCGGGCACCACCCAGAACGACATCATCAAGGAGTACCTCTCCCGCGGGACCTACGTGTTTCCGCCGGAGCACTCGCTGCGGCTGATCGCCGACGTCATCTCCTACACGGTCCACGAGATCCCGAAGTGGAACCCGATCAACATCTGCAGCTATCACCTGCAGGAGGCAGGCGCGACCCCGGAGCAGGAGCTCGCCTACGCGCTCTGCACCGCCATCGCGGTCCTCGACACGGTGAAGGGCTCAGGCCAGGTCTCCGAGCAGGACTTCGAGAAGGTCGTCGGCCGGATCTCGTTCTTCGTCAACGCCGGGGTGCGCTTTGTCGAGGAGATGTGCAAGATGCGCGCCTTCGTCGACCTGTGGGACGAGATCACCCGCGACCGGTACGGCGTGGAAGACCCGAAGATGCGCCGGTTCCGGTACGGCGTCCAGGTCAACTCGCTCGGACTGACCGAGGCCCAGCCTGAGAACAACGTGCAACGGATCGTCCTCGAGATGCTCGGCGTCACGCTCTCCAGGAATGCCCGCGCCCGCGCCGTACAGCTCCCGGCGTGGAACGAGGCGCTCGGCCTCCCGCGACCCTGGGACCAGCAGTGGTCGCTGCGGCTCCAGCAGGTGCTGGCGTTCGAGTCCGACCTCCTGGAGTACGACGACCTCTTCGACGGCTCGCCCGTGGTCGAGGCGAAGGTCGCGTCACTCGTCGAGGGCGCGAAGGCAGAGATGGACCGCGTCCAGGCGATGGGCGGCGCGATCGCCGCCGTGGACTCGGGCTACATGAAGCAGGCACTCGTCTCCGCCCATGCGGCCCGGCGGGCCCGGATCGAGTCGGGTGAGGAAGTCATCGTCGGGGTCAACAAGTTCGAGACCACCGAGCCGTCGCCGCTGACCGCCGACCTCGACGCGGCGATCATGGCCGCCGACCCGGAGGCGGAGCAGGCCGCCATCGCGTCGGTCGAGGAGTGGAAGGCGCAACGCGACGAGGCCGAGGTGGCCGAGGCCCTCGCGAAGCTGGCGGCGGACGCCAAGACCGACACCAACCTGATGCCGGCCACGCTCGCCGCCGCTCGGGCCGGAGCCACGACGGGGGAGTGGGCCGGCACTCTGCGCGCGGTGTTCGGCGAGTTCCGGGCCCCGACAGGTGTCTCCGGCGCCGTCGGCACAGTGTCGGATGTTGGCTCGGCCGGGGCCGAGCTGACCGCCGTCCGCGAGCGGGTGAGGGCGACCGGCGAGGAGCTGGGCGGCCGGCTGCGGCTGCTGGTCGGCAAGCCGGGTCTGGACGGACACTCCAACGGCGCCGAGCAGGTCGCCGTACGCGCCCGCGACGCCGGCTTCGAGGTGATCTATCAGGGTATCCGGCTGACGCCGGAGCAGATCGTGGCCGCCGCCGTCGCCGAGGACGTCCACTGCGTCGGCATCTCGATCCTGTCCGGATCCCACATGGAGCTGGTGCCCGACGTCCTCGAGGGCCTTCGCGAAGCCGGGCTCGGGGACGTCCCGGTCATCGTCGGCGGCATCATCCCCGACTCCGACGGGCGCAAGCTCATCGAGCTCGGCGTCGCGGCCGTCTACACGCCCAAGGACTTCGGGCTGACCCAGATCATGGGCGGCATCGTCGACGCGATCCGGAGCGCCAACGGGCTGGACTGACGCACGCTCACCAGCCGCGCGTGCCGGACCCGCCCTTGAACGGTCCGGTCACTCGACTGGTGATCCAGCCGCCGTAGAACCCGCCCTCCTGCGGGCGGACGACCTGTCCATCCACCAGACAGGCGTCCACGAGGCCGGGCATGACGGCGAGGTGGTCGCGGATCACCTCGAAGCCGAAGGCCGGGGAGGGGTAGGTCCACGCTGCGCGTGGTGCCGACCGAGCTGGCGTGATCAGGTCGAAATAGGCCGCCTGGCCCTTCCACTCGCAGAAGGAGGTGCCCTCGACGGGTCGCAGCACGCCGTCTGCGAACGCGCTCCGCGGGAGGTAGTAGGAGGGCGGGTGGCTCGTCTCCAGGATGCGGTACGACGAGCTGCTACGAGCGATGACCTCGCCGCCCAGCCGGATCTCGATCTCCTCCGTGCTCGGCTCGACTCGCGGTGGGCGGGGGTAGTCCCAGACCGACTCCTGGCCGGGCCCGGGTGGCTCGGGCTGGGGGTGCACGTCGCCAAGGTACCCGCTCGCCCTACCGGCGGATGACTGCCGGCGGGCCGCGGACCATCGTGTGCGAGGCTCGTCGTCGTGAACGACCTGCACTGCCCGGCCCGGATCTTCCTGGCGCGGCACGGCGAGGCGGAGTACGAGTCCGACCTGCTCAGCGACGCCGGAGGCAGCCTGAGCAAGCTGGGACGAAAGCAGTCCCGCGAGCTCGGCGAGTCGCTGCGGGGAGCCGGGATCTCCCGGATCTACGCCAGCTCGATGGCTCGGGCTGTGCAGACCGCCGAGATCGTCGCCGCGGTGCTCGGCGTCGACGTGGTGGTCCGGGAGGGCCTGCGCGAGTTCGGGGTGGGCGTCCACGTCGGCACCGCCGGTGATCCTGATCCCTTTCGTCCCACCTTCACCCGGTGGCTCGCCGGCGACCTCGAGGCCCGGATCGAAGGCGCCGAGTCGGGCACCGAGGTGGTCGACCGGATGAGCACCGAGCTGGAGCTCGTGGCCGACCAGCACCGGGGCGAGTCCGCCCTGGTCGTCAGCCACGGTGGAGCGATCTGCACCGCCGTACCCGCGCTGGCGCGCAACCTGAGGCCGCGCCTCCCCGAGACGCGAGCGATCCCCCACACCGGAGTCGTCGCGCTGGAAGCGGACGGTGACGGGTGGCGTGCGCTGTCCTGGTGCGGCGAGGCCGTGTGATCGACGGTCGAGATTTAGGTTAGGCACGCCTTAGTTGGGGTACGATCCCGCCGTGTCCAAGGGCAAGAGCAAGACCAAGGCGAACAAGGTCAAACGCCTGCCCAAGCAGAAGTGCTGTGTGAGCAAAGACCGCTGCAAGCGCTGCCCGATCCGGATGCTCAAGGAAGGCACGCTGCCCGAGGGGTATACGGTCAAGAAGCGGAAGCTCGTGAAGGCCAAGAAGAAGCAGAAGCTCCCCCACGCAGCCTGAGGAGGCCCGGTGCCCGCAGCCCGTTTCGTCGAGCAGCTCAACACCCAGATCGGCTACGAGCTGGCGGCCCACAACCAGTACCTCGCCTGCGCGGTCTACTACGACGCACAGACCATGCCGCAGATGGCTGCGTTCTTCTACAGCCAGGCGCTCGAGGAGCGGGCCCACGCGATGATGATGGTGCGCTACCTGCTCGACACCGACGCCGAGGTGATCATCCCGGGCGTCGAGGCGCCGACCCCGAAGTTCGGCGACATCGTGGAGCCTGTCGCCCTGGCGCTCGACCAGGAGCGGCAGGTGACCGAGCAGATCAACACCCTGATCCGGGTCGCCCGCGAGGAGTCCGACTTCGCGTCCGAGCAGTTCATGTCGTGGTTCATCAAGGAGCAGGTCGAGGAGGTCGCCACCATGAGCGACCTGCTGGCCGTGGTCAACCGCAACCGCAACGACATCGAGGACATCGAGGAGTACGTCGCCCGCGAGCAGAGTGGTCCGGTCGACGACCCGACCGCGCCGCGGGAGGCTGGTTCCTGACTGAGGCCCGCTCAGCCCGGCGGGCGCGACGTCGCCGTCGACTCCGGGCAGAAGGCCTCGCGCGGGGAGCCGGTGTGGAGCTCCTCGGGCAGCCTGAGCGTCACGTCGTGGTCGAACACTCCGGCCTGCTCGGTGCGCACGATCACCTGGGTCACGAACGACCCCGCTCGTGCCGAGAGCGTCTCGCAGCCGCTCATGCCGAGGGCGAGGCTGACCGTGGTCGTGTCGCCGGCGCCGATGGTGATCCGGTCGGCCCCGTCCGGCCCGGAGAGCCCGTCGAGGGAGAAGAGTCGAGGCCGCGACTGGCCCGCGGCCAACCCCAGGATGGTCACCGGCAGCCGGCCGTCGTTGGTCACCCGGAAGGTGTAGCGCAGGGTCCCGTGGTCGGCGTAGCGCACCTGCCGGATGGTCCGGTCGGCGATCTGGAAGACGCCGGAAGCCTCGGTGCCGGTGACCGACGTCGGACCCGAGGCCTGGAGCGAAGGCGTGCTCCGCGCGACGGCCACGCCCCCGGCCGCGACGAGAGCGACGGTGAGGGCGAGCGGGAGAAGGACCTTACGCAGCACCGCGCCCCCGCCGCCGGCGGCCGAGCCCGAGGAAGAACATCAGCCCGGTGAATGCCATCAGGGGAGCGGCCAGCAGGCCGTTGGCCTCCTGGTCGACGCTCGCGCCCGTCGCTCCCGACTCGTCGGGCTTGGTGGGACTGTCGAACCAGTTGCAGGCCGGCGGGTGGCGGAACGCCGGGTCCTCGCGGTCGTACTGGCTGCAGGAGAGGAAGCCCGCGTCCTTCACGAAGGCCCCGGGGGTGAAGGTGGAACCGCCGTCGGCGCAGCTGGGCGGGTCCACGGTGAAGTTGTCGGTGCGCTCGCCCCGGGAGTAGGTGTTGTCCTCCCAGCAGTTGCCCTCGCCCTCGTCGTCCCACCAGTGGTCCATGCCGTTGTGGGCGATTTCCCCGTTGGGCGCGATACCCATGTGGTTGTCGGTGGTGTGGTTGTGGTGGGAGGTGTCGTACTGCTTGGCCGGGTCGAACTCGTCGCGGAGCGCCGCGGGCACCCAGAACTGCATCGTGCCGTAGCGCCAGTTGTCGTAGATCCAGTTGTGGTCGGTGGAGTCGAAGTTGCCGCCGGCGATCAGGACGCCGACACCGACCGGGGTGGGCACCACGGGGCAGACGGTGCCCTCCATGTAGCCGCGCTCCTCCATCGGCTTCTCGCAGACGCCCGAGTCGACGTAGCGCACGTAGTAGTTCTCGTTGTTGGAGAAGATCCGGTTGTGGCTCCAGCGGGCGTGGTCCTGGGGTAGGCCCGGGTGACCGGGGAAGAACGAGTCGGTGACGATGCCGGTCGCGTTGTTGAAGAAGTCGTTGTCGTGGGCCCAGATCGAGTTCCCCGCGGTGCCGGAGTAGCCGAGGGTGTTGTCGTGACTCTGGTTGTACCGGATCTCGATGGCGTAGCGGGTGGGCTCGAACTCCTGGTTGTCGGCGTTGAGGTCCGAGCCCGAGCCGGGATAGATGCCGGAGTCGCCGTTGTAGTAGGTGTTCGAGCCCTGGATCAGGCCGTGGTCGCTCGCGAAGGCGAGGATGCCGTACTCGTCGTTGCCACGGGCGGTGACCCGGTCCAGGAGGAAGCCGTCGGTCTCGAGCACGTACAGCGCGTTGAACTCCGACTGCTGGACGGTCAGGTTGCGGACCACGACGCCGCCCATCCGGTCGAGCCGCAGGGCGTTGAGCTTGGTGAACTGGTTGTCGATCGTGACGTCGGTCATCTTGGCGCCGGTGCCGACGATCTGGGTCCCGCAGAACTCGCTGTCGCACGAGATGTCGTCGTTCCTGGGGGTGTCGTCGCCGAAGACCGCGATCAGATTCAGGTTGTGCGCGCACCGGCGCTGGTCGGCGTACGACAGGGCGATCGGGTTGCTGGTGCCGTCGTCCTGCGCGGCCTCGGCGCCGGTGTCGGGTGAGGAGAGGCTGCCGATGTACTCGGAGGCCGGAAGCGGGTTGTCCGACTGCGTCTGGAGGTGGGAGCAGTAGTGGCTGCGCTTCTGGTCGGCCCACTGCTGCTCGCGGTAGACGCCGGGGAGGACGTAGATCGAGGTGTTGCGCCGCGTGATGGTGTTGATCGCGGTCTGGATGGAGCCGAACTCGCACTTCGCGAGCATGGCCTCGCTGCGCGTCTTGGCCGCGCCGTCGGGCATGGCGGCGATGCGCTCGTCGCTGTCGGACTTGCAGACCACGCGCTGCCGCGGATTGTCGAAGCCGAGGAACGTCGGCACCTCGCCAGTGCCGTCCGGGAACTGCGCGGGCCGCTCCTCGTGGGCCGCTGCGGGAGCCACGAGACCCACCGCCACCAGTCCGGGCACCACCACGAGGGCGAAGGCGAAACGTGCGAGTCGAGTCATCCGGGGTCCTTTCCTCGTGAGGCCCAACGAGTTCGACGCGCGGCAAGTTACGCGCCGGTACGCCACACTCGGGACATGGAGGCGACGCCATGAGGGTGATCGTGGTCGGTGCGGGCGTGGTCGGGCTGACCTGTGCGGTCCGGCTCCTCGAGGCCGGGCACCGGGTCGACGTGGTCGCCCGCGACCTGCCGCTGGAGACGACGTCGGTGGTCGCGGCGGCGCTCTGGTATCCCTACCGGGCGCTCCCGCGTGACAAGGTCACCCGCTGGGCCACGACGTCGTACGCCGTCTTCGACGCTTTGGCCGACACCGATCCCGAGTCGGGTGTGCGGATGGTGCTCGGAACAGAGGTCTTCACGAAGGCCGAGCCCGATCCGTGGTGGGCCGGCGCCCTTCCGGGACTCGACCGGGAGACCTCGCTCCCGGACGGCTACGTCGACGGCTGGACCTTCGCGACGCCGGTGGTGGAGATGCCCGTGTACCTGCCGTGGCTGGCGGAGCGGGTCTCGGCGCTGGGCGGGACGCTGACCCGGATGAACCTGCGGTCTCTTCCCGAGGGCGCCGATCTCGTCGTCAACTGCTCGGGCCTCGGCGCCCGCCTGCTCGGCGCCGACCGCTCGGTGGTGCCGGTCCGCGGCCAGGTGGTCTACGTCGAGCAGGTCGGCCTCGACCGCTGGTGGCTCGACCATGAGGGCCCGACCTACGTGGTCCCGCGCGCCCACGACATCGTCGTCGGCGGTACCGATGACGAGGGGGAGTGGAGTCGCACCCCGGACCCGGAGGCAGCCCGCTCGATCCTGGCCCGAGGCAGGCGACTGGTGCCGGAGCTGCGCGGCGCCCGGGTACTGCGTCAGAAGGTCGGGCTGCGGCCGGTACGACCCGCCGTACGCCTGAAGCGCGAGGGAGACGTCATCCACTGCTACGGCCACGGCGGTGCCGGCGTCACGCTGAGCTGGGGCTCGGCCGACGAGGTGGTCTCCCTTGCCGCTGCCAGTGGTTGAGGTGCGAGGAGCGCCAGCGTTCGCCCGCGTCGGTGGTTGAGGTGCGAGGAGCGCCAGCGACGAGCCTCGAAACCCCGTGAGGTGTGCACGGCGCCGGCAGGGGTCAGAACAGCCGGTGACTCGGGTCGTCGAGGCCGCGCAGGGCGTCGTAGTCGACGACGGCGCAGGCGATGCCGCGGTCCGTGGCGAGCACGCGCGCCTGCGGCTTGATCTCCTGGGCGGCGAAGATGCCGCGGACGGCGCCCTTCCGGGTGAGGGCCGGGTCGCGGTTGAGGAGCTCGAGGTAGCGGGTGAGCTGCTCGACGCCGTCGATCTCGCCGCGGCGCTTGATCTCCACGGCCACGCTGGCGCCCGAGGCGTCGCGGCACATCAGGTCGACCGGGCCGATGGCGGTGGGGTACTCGCGGCGTACGAGGCTCAGGCCGTCGGCCAGCGAGCCGGGATGCTCGGCCAGCAGCTCCTGGAGGTGCTTCTCGACGCCGTCCTTCTGGAGGCCGGGGTCGATGCCGAGCTCGTGGGAGGAGTCGTGGTGGACCTCCTCGATCAGGATCCGCAGGGTGTCGTCGGTCTTGCTCGAGACCGTCCACTCGACCTGCCCGTCGTCGTTGGTGCCTTCGCGCAGGGTGCAGGGAGGCGACATCCAGTTCAGCGGCTTGTAGGAGCCGCCGTCGGAGTGGATCAGCACGGAGCCGTCGGCCTTGATCATCAGCACCCGCGTCGCCATGGGCAGGTGGGCGGTCAGCCGTCCGGCGTAGTCGACCTGACACCGGGCAACGACGAGTCTCACGGGGCCGGAATCTACCTGACCGGACACGTGGCTCGGAGGTCCCGAGGCCATGTCATGATGCGCGGCATGACCAGCACCCCCGCAGAATCCCGCGACTTCGGCACGATCGGCGTGATCGGCCTGGGCACCATGGGTGCCGGCATCGCCGAGGTCTTCGCCCGCAACGGCTACAGCGTGGTCGGCGTCGAGCTGAACGACGAGGGCGCGGAGCGCGGCCGCCAGCACCTCGAGCACTCGACCGGCCGGGCGGTGAAGCGGGAGAAGATGACCGCGGAGGAGCAGCAGGAGCTGCTGGGCAGGATCTCGTTCACCACCTCCATGAAGGACCTCGCCGAGGCCGACTTCGTGGTCGAGGCGGTCGTGGAGTCGCTGGAGGTGAAGAAGGAGATCTTTCGCCAGCTCGACGACATCGTCGCGCCGGAGTCGATCCTGGCCACCAACACCTCCTCCCTCTCCGTGACCGAGATCTCGACCGCCAACAGCAGGCCCGGCCGGATCGTCGGCGTCCACTTCTTCAACCCCGCCCCGGTCCAGAACCTGGTCGAGATCGTGCGGACTGTGGTCACCGAGCCTCAGGTCCTCGACGAGGTCCAGGCGCTGGTCCACAAGGTCGGCAAGAACCCGGTCATCTGCGGCGACAAGGCCGGCTTCATCGCCAACACCCTGCTCTTCGGCTATCTCAACCACGCGGTCTCGATGTTCGAGAACCGCTACGCCACCCGCGAGGACATCGACGCCGCGATGCGGTTCGGCTGCGGCTACCCGATGGGCCCGCTTGCGCTGCTCGACCTGATCGGCCTCGACACGGCGTACGAGATCCTGGAGACGATGTACCGGCAGGGCCGCGACCGCCTCCACGCACCGGCGCCGATCCTCAAGCAGATGGTCACCGCCGGCATGCTCGGCCGCAAGACGGGTCGCGGCTTCTACACCTACGAGGGGCCGGACAGCCCGGTCGTCGTGCCTGACTTCATGACGCCGTCGGCCGACCAGAAGCCGCAGCTGCGGCACGAGATCAGCCAGGTCGGCGTGGTCGGCACCGGCACCATGGCCACGGGAATCGTCGAGGTGTTCGCCAAGGCGGGGTACGACGTCCTCTACGTCGGCCGGTCCCAGGACAAGGTCGACGCGGTTCGGGCGACCATCGAGCGCTCGCTCGACAAGGCGATCCAGCGGGGGAAGCTCGAGGAGTCGGTGAAGGACGAGGTGCTGGACCGGCTGACCGGGTCCACCTCGCTCGACGACCTGGCCTCGGCCGACATCGTGGTCGAGGCGATCGCCGAGGACCTCAACATCAAGACCACACTCTTCGAGAACCTCGACGAGATCTGCAAGCCGGGCGCGATCCTGGCCACCACGACGTCCTCGCTCCCGGTCATCGAGTGCGCACAGGCCACGAAGCGGCCCCAGGACGTGATCGGGATGCACTTCTTCAACCCGGCGCCGATCATGAAGCTGGTCGAGGTGGTCTCCACCGTCACCACGGCCGACGACGTCACCGAGACGACGCGCGCTCTGTGCGACCGGGTCGGCAAGGTGGCGGTGTCGTGCGGCGACCGGGCCGGCTTCATCGTCAACGCGCTGCTGTTCCCCTACCTCAACGACGCGGTGAAGATGCTGGAGGCCCACTACGCCACGGCTGACGACATCGACACCGCCATGAAGCAGGGCTGTGCGCTGCCGATGGGACCGTTCGAGCTGCTGGACGTGGTCGGCAACGACGTGTCGCTGGCGATCCAGCGGGAGCTCTACGAGGAGTTCCGCGAGCCCGGCTTCGCCCCCGCGCCCCTGCTGGAGCACCTGGTGACAGCCGGCTACCTCGGCCGCAAGACCAAGCGGGGATTCCGCGACTACAGCAGGCCCTAGTCGAGGCAGAACACGTTGCCTTCGGGGTCCTCCATGACGATGTGACCGCCGGCCATCGGTGGCGCGGGTTCGAGACGCTCCACTCGGGTGGCGCCGAGCCCGACCAGTCGCTCGCACTCCGACTCCAGGGCCGCCATGCGCTCCTCGCCCTCGAGGCCCGGGGCGGCGCGGACGTCGAGGTGGACCCGGTTCTTGGCGGTCTTGCCCTCGGGGACCTGCTGGAAGAACAGGCGCGGCCCGCGACCCTCGGGGTCCTGCGCGGCCGACGCCGAGTTGAGCTGGTCCTCCGGAATCCCGGCTTTCGCCAGGAAGTCCCACCAGGCGTCGAAGGGGTCCTCGCCCGCGGCGAGCACGTGGCCGGGAGGCGGCGGATTGATGTAGCCCAGCACGTCGGCCCAGAAGCGGGACAGCGCACGGGGGTCGTGGGCGTCGAAGGTCACCTGGATCTCTCGCATGACAGTGATGCTGCCATCCGCCACCGACAGCAGGCTGAAATCAGTCGGCCGAGGTCACGCGCGCCGGTCACCGGAGGACACGGCCACCGACGAGGACCGGCAACCGCTCCGCCACGAGCAGCAGGTCCGCGCGCAGCCCCTCGCCAGTCCGCGGCGGCAGGAGGTCGTCCCAGTGGGGGAGGAAGGTGCCGCGCCGCACGTCGAGGAAGGTCGCGGCAGAGCGGGCGGCTGCAACGCCCCCGGCGACCTAGACTCCGGCGGGTGGAGACCGACCGGCTCGAGGCGTTCAGCGACGGCGTGCTGGCCATCATCATCACGATCATGGTCCTGGAGCTGCGAGTCCCCGAGGAGCACACGCTCGCGGGCCTGCTCGACGCGACCGGCATCGGGCTGCTGACCTACGTCCTCAGCTTCGTCTACATCGGCATCTACTGGAACAACCACCACCACCTGTTCCAGCTGAGTACCGAGGTCGGGGGCGGCGTGCTCTGGGCCAACCTGCACCTGTTGTTCTGGCTCTCGCTCTACCCGTTCACGACCGCGTGGATGGACGAGTCGCACCTGGCCCTGATCCCGACCGTGACCTACGGCGTCAACCTGCTGGCGGCCGCGATCGCCTACTACGTGCTTCAGGCGGCCATCAAGCGTCGACCGGGGGGTCATCGGGTGCGCGAGGCACTGGGGAGGGACACGAAGGGCAAGCTCTCGCCGGCCCTCTACCTCCTCGGCATCGGGCTGGCCTTCGTCGAACCCTGGCTGGCCCTGGTGCCGTTCGTGCTGGTGGCGTTGATCTGGCTGGTGCCGGACCGGCGGGTGGAGGCGTTCCTCGAGAGGGAGCGGTCTGGCTCCACGACGTAGGCTCACGAGCATGGAGTTGGTTCTCATCCTGCTGGTGCTCGCCGTGATCCTCGTGGTCGTGGGCTACACGAGCAAGGTCAGCAAGCAGCGTGCGCTGGAGCGGAAAGCCGCGGAGCTCGAGCCGGTGAAGAAGTTGGCGTTCGAGGACATCACCGCCCTCGGGGAGCAGCTCCAGGAGCTCGACCTCGAGCTGACCGGCCAGGAGCTGGACGGCGGCCAGCGGGCTGACTACCAGCGAGCGCTCGACGCCTACGAGTCGGCGAAGACCGCCGGCGACAACATCACCGAGCCCGCGAACATCAAGAACGTGACCGAGATCCTCGAGGACGGCCGCTACGCCATCGCCTGCGTCCGGGCGCGGGTCGCCGGCGAGCCGCTGCCCACGCGTCGGCCGCCGTGCTTCTTCGACCCCCGGCACGGGTTGTCCGTCGCTGACGTCTCCTGGACGCCGCCCGGTGGTGCCACCCGCGACGTCCCCGCCTGTGCCCTCGACGCCGAACGGGTCCGTGCCGGTGCCGAGCCTGACTCCCGGATGGTGATGGTCGGCTCCCAGCGCGTGCCCTACTACCAGGGCGGCCGCGCCTACCAGCCGTACGCCGCGGGTTACTTCGGCGGCTTCGGACCGATGGACATGATGTTCATGGGCCTGATGTTCGGCGGGTTCGGCGGCTTCGACGCGATCGGTGACATCGGCGACGGGATCGGCGACGGTTTCGGAGACGCCTTCGACGGCATCGGCGACGCGTTCGACGGAGGCTTCGACTTCTGACCGACCACCGGAGGTTGCGGTGGGAAGGCCGACAAGGCCTGAGCCTCGAAACCCGGTGACGGCTGCAGCGCGGCGACCGAGGGTGGTCGCCGCCCTGCCCACGGTTCCGGGGTTTCGAGGCTCAGGCGCCAGGGCGCCTTCGCACCTCAACCTCCGGCGCCTTCGTACCTCAACCTCCGGGGCGCCTTCGCACCTCAACCTCCGGACGGCGCCTGCGTACCTCTACCTCCGGCGCCTTCGCACCTCGACCTCCGGGGCGGCCCACCCGTTGCCGCTCCGGAGCGGGTCAGCGGTGGCGGAGCTGGGCCACCTGGAGGTACACCACGCGGCCGTTGACCGAGTCGCTGTCGATGGTGTCGGGGTCGGAGACCGCGTAGTCGCCGGAGACGTCGACCTGGTACTTGCCCGCAGACACGTTCTTGAGCAGCAAGGTCGCGACGCCGGTGGCGTAGTTGATGTCGGTCGTGGTGGTGCCGACCTGCTTGCCGTTCCGGGACACCGTCGCGGTGTAGCTCGCCGCGTTGGTCACGGTGCCGGGACTCGGGTAGACCAGCACGACCTTCATCCGGTCGACACCACGCTCGACATGGACGGCGTACGACGCCGAGTCGGAGCCGCCTAGCGTGGCCGGTGGGGCGTCGTACTGCCAGCTGTCGCTGCGCGAGACCCGCCAGGCGTCTGCCCGGAGCATCCGCTGCTCGGCCCGCCGGCTCGCCTGCCGGAGGTCGGTGGACCACCCGGGACCGCGGACGAGCGCGACCGCCCGGTCGAGGTTCACGTGCCCGTAGCCGACCTGCCACTGGGGCACCCGGTTCCCCTTGCCGTCGAAGACCGCGGACGCGGTGGCGGTCAGCGCGTTCTGGATGCGCGCCGGACTCAGGGAAGGATTGGCCTGGGTGACGACGGCCGCGGCGCCCGCGATGTGCGGGCTCGACATCGAGGTGCCGGACGCGGTGTCGTTCTCTCCCGGCGGGCAGGGGCCGATGACGGTCCCGGTGGTGTCACACGAGGAGGAGATCGACACACCCGGCGCCGAGATGTCGGGCCAGGTCAGACCGTTCCGGTCGCCCAGGGCCACCGTGTGACCGCCCGTCCCGATCCGCTTGGCCTGCAGGTTGTCGAACTGGATGCCGTTGGAGGAGAAGTCGCCACGCACCCGCTTCACGGTGCTGGCGGCCACCGAGATCACCCAGGGCGCCTGGTTGAAGGGGCTGACGCTCGCCTCGGCGTTCTCGGCACCGGAGTTGCCGGCGGAGAACACCACGGTGGCGCCCCGGTCGGTCACCGCCCGGGTGGCGACGTTGACCGGGTCCCTGGGGTCGTACTGCCGGAAGCTGTTGCCCCACGAGTTGTTGATGACGTCGATCCCGAGCATCTTCGGCTGGCGCATCATGTAGTCGTAGGCCGTCACGACCGCGGTCGTGGTGAGCACCGCGCCGATCGCGAAGCAGGCCAGTTGCGCGTCGGGGGCAACCCCGAGGTGGTTCTTGCCGGTGTGGCCGTCGGCCGCGATGATCCCGGCGACGTGGGTGCCGTGGCCGCTGCCGATGTCGGTGTTGTTGAAGGGACCCTGGTCGACCGGCACCACGAGGGTGTTCCCCTCGTTGGGCTGCTGGTTGGCGTACTCGGCACTGACCAGGGTGACGTTGTGCTTGATGTGGTCGGCGAGGTCGGGGTGGGTCCCGTCGCACCCCGAGTCGACGATGCCCACGGTGACGCCCTTGCCGGTGAATCCCTGGGCGCGCAGCCGCTCGGCCGCACCGAGTGAGGAGGAGACGACGTTGGACGACGCGGTGTCGAGGTACTGCAGCCTCTCGTCGGGGTAGACGTCGTCGGCCGTCCCGCTGCTGACAGCCTTGGTGAGCGCGGGGACCGACCCCTGCACCAGCGCCAGCGGCAGCTCCTGCATCGGCTGGACCGCGAGGCCGAGGTCGCGCAGTGCGCTCACCTGGGCGTCGGTCGGCACGGTGGAGAACGTCGCGATGCCCCGGGCGGAGCCGGCGCCGGAGGCCAGCAGCCGGTCGAGCCCGACCCGGCTGGGGGTGGGAACCTGGGCCTGGGCGGTGCCGCTGACGGGGCCGGAGGCGAGCACGACGGTGGCGGCGCAGGTGAGCGCGGCCAGTCGGGTGCGAAGGGGAGACATGGGTGGTGTCCTTCTGTCGAGTGGGTAACCGGACAACGCCGGTGCGAGGTGGTTGGTTACGCGGCTGACAGACTGGGCCGGTGCCTGACCCAGACCTCCACGTCACCGAGCTCGGCGAGAGCGGCTCCACCGTTGTGTTCTGCCACGGACTCTTCGGGCAGGGGCGCAACTGGACCCAGATCGGCAAGGAGCTGGCCCAGGACCACCGCGTGCGTCTGGTGGACATGCCCAACCACGGGCGGTCCGAGTGGGTCGACACCCTCGACTACCTCGACCTCGCCGACCGGGTGGCCGGGCTGTTCTCCGACGAGGAACCCGTCACCCTCGTGGGGCACTCGATGGGCGGCAAGATCGCGATGGTCCTCGCGCTGCGGCGGCCCGAGCTGGTCGAACGCCTCTGCGTCGTCGACGTCGCTCCGGTGACCTACAGCAACACGCGGGAGTTCGCCGGCTTCATCGAAGCGATGCGCGGGCTCGACCTGACCGCCCTCGAGCGCCGCGGCGACGCCGACGAGGCCTTGCGGGACGCCGTACCCAACGACACGGTGCGCGCCTTCCTGCTGCAGAACCTCCGGCGCGAAGGCGACTCCTGGCGCTGGCAGGTCAACCTCGAGGTGCTCGGCGACGAGCTCGGAGAGCTGGGCTCCTGGCCCGAGGAGCGGCTGTCCGACGTCCAGCCCTACGAGGGTCGCGTGCTCTGGGTGGGCGGTGACCGCTCCGACTACGTCCGCGAGGAGTACGCCGAGGCGATGGACCGCTGGTTCCCGCGCAACCAGCGGGTCACGATCAAGGGCGCCGGGCACTGGGTGCACTCCGAGGAGCCGGAGACGTTCCTGGCCGTCCTGAAGCGGTTCCTCGAGAACTGACGCGGGCGGGTCAGCCCCGCTGTCGGGCCCGGTAGGCCGCGACGGCCGCCCGGTTGCCGCAGGCGGTGCTGCAGAACCGGCGCGACCGGTTGCGGGACAGGTCCAGCACCAGACCCTCGCAGTCGTCGTCGGCACAGATGCCGAGCCGCGACATCTCGTCGCTTCGGATCACGTCGACCATGGCGAGCGCGGTCTCGACGGAGATCCGCGTGGCGAAGGGTCCGCTGTCGTCGGCCGCGTGGATGTGCCAATCGAGGTGGTCGTGCCGGACCAGCTGGGGGAGTGCGCGGTGCTCGGCGAGGATCTCGTTGACCAGCGGCACGGCCGCGTCGCGGTCGGCGGTGAGCAGGCGACGCAGGGGTTCCCGGATGGCTCGGACAGCGTCGAGGTCCGCGCGGCTGCGCGGGCGGGCGCCGGTGTAGCCGTGCTCGTCGTAGAAGGCGTTGAGCCGCTCGAGGGTGTCCATCGTGTCCGGCTCGACGGCGCTGTTGACCAGCGCGACCGCAGCGAGCAGCGCCTCCTCGGTGTCATGTGCGAAAACCACGTTGACACATTACCAAATCAACCGTAGCGTCATGACCCATGGCGACGATGACACATGACGCACCGGTGGCCGCTCCGCGCTCGCGGACCGCGTCCGGCCTTGCGTTCGCGCTGGTCTCGGCGATCACCTTCGGATTGTCCGGCGCCCTCGCCCGGCCGTTGATGGAGTCGGGCTGGAGTGCCGGCGCGGTCGTGCTGGTCCGGGTCGGCGGGGCCGCCGTGCTGGTCGCCCCGCTCGGCGCCATGGCCTTGCGCGGAAAGTGGGGCGCCCTGCGCCGCAACGCGGGGCTGGTCGTGACGTACGGCGCCCTGGCCGTCGCCGGAGCCCAGTTCTGCTACTTCTCGGCAGTGTCCCACATGCAGGTGGGCCCGTCCCTCCTGATCGAGTACACCGCTCCGGCCGCCGTCGTCATCTGGCTGTGGCTTCGGCAGGGCCAGCGACCGGGGCCCGTCACCCTGGTCGGTGCCGGCCTCGCCGCCCTCGGGCTGGTGCTGGTCCTCGACCTGCTCTCCGGCGCGGACCTCAGCGTTCCGGGCGTGCTCTGGGCGCTGGCCGCGATGGTTGGGGCCGCGACCTACTTCGTCATCTCGGCCGACGAGAGCACGGGACTGCCCCCGCTGGCGCTCGCCGCGGGCGGCCTGGTGGTCGGCACAGTGGTCCTCGCGCTGCTGGGGCTCGCCGGGCTGCTGCCCATGGACAGCGGCTCGGCCCCGGTGTCCTACGCCGGCGCCACGGTCGCGCCGTGGGTGCCGCTGGCGTTGCTGGCCCTGGTGACCGCGGCGGTCTCCTACACCACCGGCATCGCCGCGATCCGGCGGCTGGGATCGCGGCTCGCCTCGTTCGTGGCTCTGACAGAGGTCCTGGCCGGCGTGGCGTGGGCCTGGCTGCTCCTCGACGAGCTGCCCCGTCCCATCCAGCTCCTCGGGGGCGTGCTGATCCTGGCCGGGGTGGTGGCGGTCAAGCTGGGCGAGCGGACCGTGTCCACGTCCGAACCGGTGCCCGCCTGAGTCAGCGCGCGTCCTGGCGGCGGATGAACACCTCGCGGTTGAGCATCAGGATCGCGGCCGCGGTGGGGATCGCCAGCAGTGCGCCGACCACACCGAGCAGTGCGGCGCCGACCAGCGCCGCGATCACGGTGACCGCGCCGGGGACATCGACCGACTTCGACATCACCCGGGGGTAGATCACGTAGTTCTCGAGCTGCTGGTAGATCACGTAGAAGATCACGCAGGCGAGGCCGATCTTGACGTCCGTCGCGAACCCGATGGCGCTCACGATCACCGCCCCGATCGTCGCGCCGATCATCGGGATCACGTCGAGCAGCGCGACGACGAAGGCCAGCGCCACGGCGTACTTTCCGAGGCCCACGGCGAACAGGAAGATCAAGGAGCTGAGGCCGGCGCAGGTCGCCACGATGAAGGCGCCCGAGACGTAGCCACTGATGCCGTCGAGCACCCGGTCACCGAGCTTGGTGACGCGGTCCCTGCGGGACCGCGGCGCCAGCCGGTACAGGGCGGTCTTGATCCCCTGCAGGGAGGAGAGGAAGTAGAGGGTCAGCACCACGACGACGAACGCGTTGAGCAGCGTGGAGAGCACCGCCAGCCCGACCCCGAGTACGCCGCCGAACAGGCTGCTGGTGAACCCGCCCTGCTCGATGTAGGACTGCGCCCGATCGAACAGGTCGTACTTCTCGTTGAGGTCCTGGATCTGCCGGTTTCGCTGGAGCTCCTGGAACCACTCGGGGGCGTTCTCGGTGATCGCGGCGACCTGGTCGCTGATCACGGGGACGATCGCGACCACGAACAGCGCGAGCGCGACCACCACGATCACGATCACGGCGAGGACCGCGTAGGAGCGCCGCAGCCCGCGCCGTACGAAGAACTCGACCACCGGGTTGAGCCCGGCGGCGAGGAACATCGCCACCACGACCAGGACCAGGATCGAGCTGATCGCGAGCAGCTGGGTGCCCAGCCAGAAGGCGAGCAGCGCTCCGAGCCCGCCGAAGAACCCGATGTAGAACGGGGAGTGACGCTCGAGGGGCTTGCCGGGGACGCCGAGCTCCGGACGGGGCGGAACCTTCTCCTCCGTCGCCGTCCCCGCCGTCGCGGAGCTCTCCTCAGTGGTCCCTGGTGCGGGCCGCCCCGCCGCCCGCCCGGTCGGCCCCGTGGGCGCGCCGGCGGCGGGGTCGTCGCTCAACTCTCGTCCTCGGCGAACCCTGCGACGACTTCACGCAGCGAGCTGAGCTGGGCGGCAATGGCGTCGCGGCGCTTGGTCATCCGGTCGACCTCGCTCTTGAGGTCGGCCAGCTCGCGCTCGGCCTCGGCGTCGCCCCGAGCGACGATCGAGTCGGCCTGGGTGCGGGCGGAGGCGACGATCTGCTCGGCCTCGCGGCGCGCCCGGACCAGGAGGGCCTCTGACTCCGACTGGACCTGCTGTCGGTGGCTGGTCGCCTGGCTCAGCGCCTCGCGAGCCCGCTGCTCCGCCTGGGCGGCGCGCTCCTCGGCCTCCTCCACCAGGCGCTTGGTCTCGGCGGTCGCGTTGGAGTGGTGGTCGGTCGCCTCCTTGGCGAGCCGCTCCTTCTCCACCGCGAGCGTCCGCCGCGCCTCCTGCACCTCGCGGTCGGCGGCGGCACGCAGCTGCTCGGCCTCACGCTTGGCGGTGGTCCGAAGGTCGTTGGTCTCCTGCTGGGCGGCCAGTCGCAGCTGGTCGGACTCGCGCTTGGCCGAAGCCATCAGGTCGTCGGCCTCGGCCTTGGCCAGGGCACGCTCCTGCTCGGCGTCGGCGAGCATGCGGTTGCGGGTCTCGTCGAGCTCCTTGAGCTGCACCAGCCGCATGTCCTCGGCCTCGCGGGTGGCCTCGGAGCGGATCGACTGGGCGTCGCGGTTGGCCCGCTGCCGGATCTCGTCGGCCTCGCGCTCGGCGACCGCCCGGACGTCGGCTGCCTCCTCCTCGGCCAGCCGCAGCATGGTGCTGGCGCGGCCGCCCAGCCCGGCGTACGACGGGTTCTGGTTCTCCGAGATCTGCTTGCGCGCCTCCTCGAGCTGGCCTTCGAGCTCCAGGACCCGCTTCTCGGAGATGGTGAGGCTGCTGCTGAGTCCGGCCTTCTCGGTGGTCAGCTGTCGGAACCGTGCGTCGACGGCCTCCTTGTCGTAACCACCGCGCCGGACCGCCGGGAAGCTGGGGTTGCTCGCGGCTGCCGGCGGTACGACGGGGCGGGACGCGGGCGGCGGGGTCGGCTGCGAGGTCGGCCGCTGGGGGGGCGAGGGTGCCTCGGTCGTCGGCCGGGCCTGGCTTGGCTGGTTGCGCGGCGGGGCTGCAGGTCGCTCGGGCGAGGACGGCTTCTGCGCCTGCCCTCCGGTGCTCTTCACCGCGGGCATCACCTGGGTCTTCTCCGGGTCGACTGCGCTCTGCTCGGTGGTCTCGTCGCTCGAGTCGTCGGTCTCGTCGTCGTCGAAGATGGACAGACCCTGGTCGCTCATGGTGGTGCTACCTCCCGAATTGGCTGGACCTCGGCCCCCAGTGTTGCCGATGGTCGCCGCACAGCCCACCCCGGCTCGCGGAATGATTTCCGCAATCCCGCGGACCAGCGGGTGGGATCCGTCTCATACACCCCGGAAGCGGTTGATTGCGTCGAGATGCTTCGCACGCATCTCCTCGTCGCGCACGCCGAGTCCCTCCTCCGGCGCCAGGCACAGCACGCCCACCTTGCCCTGGTGGGCGTTGCGGTGGACGTCGAGGGCGGCCTGGCCGACGTCGTCGAGGCCGTAGGTCCTCGACAGGGTCGGGTGGATCGCGCCCTTGGCGACCAGACGGTTGGCCTCCCACGACTCGCGGTAGTTGGCGAAGTGAGAGGAGATGATGCGCTTGAGGTTCATCCACAGGTAGCGGTTGTCGTACTCGTGCATGTAGCCCGACGTCGACGCGCAGGTCGTGATGGTGCCGCCCTTGCGGGTGACGTAGACCGACGCGCCGAACGTCTCGCGACCCGGGTGCTCGAAGACGATGTCGATGTCCTCGCCACCGGTCAGCTCCCGGATCCTGGCGCCGAAGCGCTTCCACTCCTTGGGGTTCTGCGCGGTGCCCTCCTCGTTCCAGAACTGGTAGCCCTCCTCGGCGCGGTTGATGATCAGCTCCGCCCCCAGCGACCGGGCGATCGCCGCCTTCTCCTCGCTGGACACGACGCACACCGGGGTCGCGCCGCCGTTGAGGGCGTACTGCGTCGCGAACCCGCCCAGGCCACCCGACGCGCCCCAGATCAGGACGTTGTCGCCCTGCTTCATGTCGCCGCCGTTCTTGCTGACCAGCTGGCGGTAGGCCGTGCAGTTGACCAGGCCGGGAGAAGCCGCCTCCTCCCAGGTGAGGTGCGCCGGCTTGGGCATCAGCTGGTTGGCCTTGACCAGCGCGATGTGGGCGAGGCCGCCGAAGTTGGTCTCGAAACCCCAGATCCGCTGCTCGGGGTCGAGCATCGTGTCGTTGTGGCCATCGGGCATCTCCAGCTCGACGGACAGGCAGTGGGCGACGACCTCGGTGCCGGGCTGCCAGGAGTGGACGCCGGGGCCGGTCTGCAGCACCACGCCGGCGAGGTCCGAGCCGACCACGTGGTAGGGCAGGTCGTGCCGCTTGGCGAGGGGGGAGAGGCGGCCGTAGCGCTCGAGGAACCCGAACGTCGACACCGGCTCGAAGATCGAGGTCCACACGGTGTTGTAGTTGATCGCGCTGGCCATCACCGCGACGTAGGCCTCGCCCGGCCCGAGCTCTGGCAGCGGCACGTCCTCGACGTGCAGCGACTTGCGAGGGTCCTTCTCGCTGGTCGAGAGGCCCTCGAACATGTCCGCGTCCTCCTTGTGCACGGTCACGGCACGGTAGGACTCGGGGAGGTCGAGGTTGGCGAAGTCCTCCGGGCCGGCATTGCCGGCCAGGATGGCGTCGAGGATGTTCTGCACGTGTTCGTCTCCTGGTTCGGGGAACGTCTCGCGGGATGCTACTGGTGGGTAATCGTCAGTGGGCGGCCGTGTGGGAGGACTCACGGATTTCGACGCGCCTTGCGCGCCTTCGTGCCTCAGGCGCGGGCTTGCTCAATCTTCGCTCGCGCACGCCTACCGCTCGTTCCTCGCGGTCGGGTGCTCGCTCGCAGGCTCGACCAGCTCCACGAGCACGCCGCCGGCGTCCTTGGGGTGCACGAAGTTGACGCGGGAGTCGGAGGTGCCGCGCTTCGGTGCGTCGTACAGGAGCCGTAGGCCCCGCTCCCGCAGGACGGCGGCGACCTGCTCGACATCCGTCACGCGGTACGCCAGCTGCTGCATGCCGGGGCCGGAACGGTCCAGGAACTTCGCGATGGTCGACTCGGGGGAGAGGGGGGCGAGGAGCTGGAGGCACGAGGCCGTCCCCACCGGCTCGCCGCCGACCGAGAGCATGGCCTCGCGGACACCCTGCTCCTCGTTGGTCTCCTCGTGAGCCACCCGCATCCCGAAGGTCTTGGTGTAGAAGTCGATCGCCTCGTCCAGGTCGGGGACGGCGATCCCGACGTGGTCGATGGCGGTGAAGAGGTGCTCGGACAGGTCCAGTGGCGCGCTCATGGGGACCATCGTCGTACGACGATCTCGCGGCTGCGACCCCGGACGAAACGTGAGACGGCCACGGGTATCGTCGGTCACAGATCTCAACCGTTTCGGCCACGTTGGAGGCACGCATGTCTGGTTCTGTCATCGTCGCGGGAGCGCGCACCCCTATCGGCCGGCTGCTCGGTGGGCTCAAGAACCAGTCCGCCGCCGACCTCGGCGGCATCGCGATCAAGAGTGCTCTCGAGAAGGCCGGGGTGGCGGCCGACCAGGTCGACTACGTGATCATGGGCCAGGTCATCCAGGCCGGGGCGGGTCAGAACCCGGCGCGCACGGCCGCGGTGGCCGGCGGAATCCCGATGACCATCCCCTCGATCACGATCAACAAGGTGTGCCTGTCCGGGCTCAACGCGATCGCGATGGCCGACCAGCTGATCCGCGCCGGCGAGGTCGAGATCGTGGTCGCCGGAGGCATGGAGTCGATGACCAACGCGCCCCACCTGCTGCCCAAGTCGCGCGAGGGGTTCAAGTACGGCGACGTCCCGCTGGTGGACTCGATGGCCTACGACGCGCTCTTCGACCAGGTCACCTCGCAGGCGATGGGCCTGCTCACCGAGGAGTGCAACGCCGCGGCGGCCAACCTCACCCGCGAGGAACAGGACGAGTTCGCCGCGCAGTCCCACCAGAAGGCCGCCACCGCGTGGAAGAACGGCGTCTTCGACGAGGAGGTCGTGCCGGTCGAGATCCCGCAGCGGAAGGGCGACCCGGTCGTCGTCTCCCAGGACGAGGGCGTGCGTGGTGACACCACGGCCGAGTCGCTCGGCAAGCTCCGCCCCGCCTTCAGCAAGGACGGCACCATCACCGCCGGGTCGGCCTCCCAGATCTCTGACGGTGCGGCCGCGGTCGTGGTGATGAGCAAGGCCAAGGCCGAGGAGCTCGGCCTCACCTGGCTGGCCGAGATCGGCGCCCACGGCCAGGTGGCCGGACCCGACTCGACGCTGCAGCTCCAGCCGTCCGCCGCGACCGCCAAGGCGTGCGAGAAGGAGGGCATCGCCCCCACCGACCTCGACCTCGTGGAGTTCAACGAGGCCTTCGCCGCCGTCGGCATCGCCTCCGCCCGCGACCTGGGGCTCGACAACGCCAAGGTCAACGTCAACGGCGGTGCGATCGCTCTGGGTCACCCGGTCGGCATGTCCGGGACCCGGATCGTGCTCCACCTCGCCCTCGAGCTGAAGCGACGCGGCGGGGGCGTCGGTGCGGCTGCGCTGTGCGGCGGCGGCGGTCAGGGCGACGCGCTGATCGTCCGCGTCCCCAGCAGCTGAGCCGCCAAAACGGATAGTCCGGAACGAATCGCATGTTCCGGACCTGCTCCGGCCTGTCAAGCGTTCCGGACTATCGCGAGGAGGCATCGTGGGTCGCAGATCGTCAGGAGACGTCCCGGACCTGGTGGCGAAGGCTCGCGAGGGGCACCCCCGCGCGGTCGCCCGGCTGATCTCCCTGGTCGAGGACGAGTCGCCCTTGCTTCGCGAGGTGATGGCGGCGCTGGCGCCGCACGCCGGCCACGCGCAAGTGGTCGGCATCACCGGCTCCCCGGGCGTGGGCAAGTCGACCTCGACCGCGGCCCTGGTCACCGAGCTGCGGCGCGCCGACAAGCGGGTCGGCATCCTGGCCGTCGACCCCTCTTCGCCGTTCTCCGGCGGTGCGCTCCTCGGCGACCGGGTCCGGATGCAGGACCACGCGCTGGACCCGGAGGTCTACATCCGCTCGATGGCCTCTCGCGGGCATCTCGGTGGCCTGTCCTGGACCACGCCGCAGGCCGTGCGGGTGCTGGACGCGGCCGGCTGTGACGTGATCCTGATCGAGACGGTGGGCGTCGGGCAGAGCGAGGTCGAGATCGCCGGCCTCGCCGACACCACGCTGGTCCTGCTCGCCCCTGGCATGGGTGACGGGATCCAGGCCGCCAAGGCGGGCATCCTCGAGATCGGCGACCTCTACGTGATCAACAAGTCCGACCGGGACGGCGCCGACGCGCTGCGCCGCGACCTCCGCTCCATGCTCGCGCTCGCCGAGCCCTTCGAGACCCGCCCTGCGGGCGGTCCTCAAGAACCACGGCATGGGGGGGCGTGGAAGCCCCCGATCGTGAAGACCGTGGCGTCCCGGGCCGAAGGGCTCGACGAGGTCGTCGCGGAGATCGACAAGCACCGCGCCTGGCTCGAGGAGAGTGGGGAGCTCGGACGCCGTCGTACCCGCCGGGCGCGGGACGAGATCGAGGCGATCGCGGTGACGGCGTTGCGCGCCCGCTGGGGCGACGTGCACGGCCGCTCCGAGCTCGACGACCTGGCAAGCGCCGTGGTGGCAGGGGAGTCCGACCCCTACAGCGCCGCCGACAGCCTCCTGGAGTCGTTCGCCGAGTGAGTGGCGCGCCTGCCCCTGCGGGGATGAGCGATCTGTTAGACAAGTCTGGACCTGTGTCGCGCGTGACAGGAGTGAGTGCATGAACGCCAAGAAGGCGGTGCTGGCCATCGTCATCGTGTTCCTGGGGTTCTGGATGTTCACCGACCCCAACGGGCTCGCTGACGCTGCCAAGGGCGCCGGGGCCCAGACCTGGCAGCTCGCCACGCAGCTGTTCAGTGCTGTCATCGACTTCTTCGGAGCCCTCGCCTGAGCACGCTCGGTCGGCTGCGGCCACCGGCCGATCCCGACATCGGCCGGCACCTGCTGCGCGACGAGGGCGAGGTCATCGTCGACGTTGTCC
>DASSJR010000123.1:0-4405 GCA_035691135.1 Nocardioides sp.
CACGGCCTTTCGATCGTCAACGCCCCGGGCACCATCGACTCCGGCTACCGCGGAGAGATCAAGGTGCTGCTCATCAACCACGACCCGGAGCAGCCGATCAAGCTGCGGCGGGGCGACCGGATCGCACAGCTCGTGGTCCAGCGATTCGAGCACGCCCGCTTCGTCGCGGTCGACGAACTCCCCGAATCGGCCCGTGGAGCCGGGGGCTACGGTTCTACTGGAGGATTCGCCACTGGTGAGACCCCAGCAGAGGAGAGGCAGTGAAGTTCCGCCGCAAGTCGGAGAAGTCCGAAGTCCCGGCCGCCGAGGCCGGGGACCCCGGCGACGCCACCGATGCTGCGACCGATGAGGAGGCCGGCCAGCTGGTTGAAGGCCCCTTCGACATCGACGACCTTCCCGACGACGGCGTGCAGCGGGTGGACCTCGGCTCCCTGCTGATCGCGCCGGAGGAGGGTCGCGAGCTGCGGCTGCAGGTCGACGAGAGCAGCCAGGCCGTCCAGGCGGTGCTGCTCGCCGGACCGGACGGCGCCCTGGAGCTGCGCGCCTTTGCGGCCCCCCGCAACGGCGACCTGTGGACCGAGGTGCGACCCCAGCTGGCCGCGGACCTGGCGCGCCGTGGCGGCACCGCCACGGAGCGCGAGGGACGCTTCGGCACCGAGCTGGTCTGCCAGCTCTCCGTCCAGACCGCCGAAGGCCGGGCTGCGAACCAGTCGTCGCGGATCATCGGCATCAACGGGCCGAGATGGATGCTGCGCGGCACGTTCCTGGGCCGCCCGGCCACCGATCCCGACACCGCCGCCGCGTGGGAGGACACCCTGACCAAGGTCGTCATCCGTCGCGGTGACCACGCCATGCCAGCGGGCGATCCGCTGCCAGTCGTGCTGCCCGACTCGGCCCGGCGCACGACGCCGGGCGAGTCATAAACTGTGGCGGTGGCGGGCAAGAGCCGGTTGCGGCGCAGCATCAGCAAGTGGGCCAGCAGCACCGAGATGCACGAGCGCGAGCTGCGCCGCGAGTACGCCGATGACGGCGGCACCCGGATCGCCGACGCCCCCGACCGGGAGCGGGTCCGGCTGCGCGGCACCCTGCGCACGGTCACCCTGCGCCCACGCGGCGGCGTACCTGCTCTGGAGGCGGAGCTCACCGACGGCTCCGGCGCGCTGATCGTGGTGTGGCTCGGGCGCCGGCGGATCGCCGGGATATCGCCGGGGACGTCCATCCAGGTGGAAGGCCGGATCGGCTCCTCCGAAGGCCACCGGATCATCTACAACCCCCGCTACGAGCTGATCCCGTGAGCGAAGCGCGAGACCGCAACGCGCGTGAGCCGGCGGTCGACCATGACGATGCGGTCGAGCTGCGAGCTCACCATGGACCCGTGAGCGAAGCAGCAACCAGCGGCGCCTCCGTCGAGACCGTCGAGGCCGTCGTGCGCGGTCAGCTGTCGAAGGCACTCGGCGGACGTCGCGGCATGGTCGAGGCCGCCGTGCCGACCCTGCTGTTCACGGTGATCTGGCTGTCGACCAGGGAGCTCGCCACCGCACTCGTGGCCAGTCTGGCCGTCGCGGTCGTGTTCCTTGTCGTCCGCCTCGTCCAGCGCTCCTCGGTCCAGTTCGCGGTCAATGCGATCTTCGGGATCGGGATCGGCTGGCTGTTCGTCACCATGGCTGCCCGCTCGGGTGGCACCGAGGACGACAAGGCTCTGGCGTTCTTCCTCCCCGGCATCCTCTACAACGCGGGCTACTCCGTGCTCCTCGCGTTCACCTGCCTGATCGGCTGGCCGCTCATCGGCTTCATGGTCGGCAGCGTCACCGGCGACCCCACCGGTTGGCACCGCGACCGCCAGGTGGTGAAGCTGTGCTCCCGGCTGACCTGGGTGCTGGTCGCGCCGTGCCTCCTGCGGGTCGCCATCCAGGCCCCGATCTGGCTCAGTGCGAAGTCGGGGACGCTGGATGCCGACACCGCCGTCGCCATCCTGGGTGTCGCGAAGATCGTCCTGGGCTGGCCGCTGCAGCTGGCGGCCCTGGCCCTGATGGTGTGGCTGCTGGCCCGGAACCGGACCCCGGTGCAGGGGGAGCCCGCCGCGGTCCTGGGCGGCCCCGACCCCGATCGCTGACCCGTCGTCAGTTAACGCCGGGTCGGCTCAGCCGCCGTGCGCCTGCGGTGCCAACAGACGCTCGAGCTCGTCCTCGACGTCGGCGGCGGCGACGAAGAGCAGCTCGTCGCCTGACTCGATGGGCTGGTCGGCATCGGGCGTGTAGACCTGGCCGTCGCGGAGGATCGTCACCAGGGCGCAGTTCTCGGGGAACGGGATCAGCCCGGTCGGCTTGCCGACGTACGGCGAGTCCTCCGGCAGGGTGAGCTCGACCAGGTTGGCGTTGCCCTGGCGGAAGGTGAACAGCCGGACCAGGTCGCCGACCGTGACCGCCTCCTCGACCAGCGCCGACATGATCCGCGGCGTCGAGACGTTGACGTCGACGCCCCAGGCCTCGGTGAACAGCCACTCGTTGTTGGGGTGGTTGACCCGTCCCACCGTCCGCGGCACGCCGAACTCCGTCTTCGCCAGCAGCGAGGTCACCAGGTTGACCTTGTCGTCACCGGTCGCGGCGATCACCACGTCGCACCGGTCCAGCCGGGCCTCCTCGAGCGACGACAGCTCACAGGAGTCGGCCAGCAGCCACTCGGCGTCGGGGACCCGCTCGGGCTTCATGGCACTGGCCGCCTTGTCGATCAGCAGCACCTGGTGACCGTTGGTGATGAGCTCACGGGCGATCGAGCGGCCGACCGCTCCGGCTCCGGCGATGGCGACCCTCATGCGGGGTCCCCGCGGAATCGGGAGGTTTCGAGACGGGCGCTGCGCGCCCTCCTCGACCCACGTCTGCGCGAGCGATTTCGTGGGGTGTTCATCTAGTCATTCCCCTCGGGTCCCTTGTCGATGACCGCGTAGGCGTGGCCGGCATTCTCTTCGCGGATCACGAGGTGGACCAGGTCGCCCTCCTGGATGATGGTGTCGCGGGTCGGCAGCATCCCTTCGCCGAGGCGGTCGATCCAGGCGATCCGGCTCTTGGTCTGCTCCTGGAAGTGGATGGTGCGCTGACCGATCCACACGTCCGGCACCGCCATGTGGTCGACCCGGATGGTCCCGGACGGGTCGCGGAAGTCGGGTTCGGCGCCGGCCGGGAGCAGCCGCCGCAGGATCTGGTCGGCGGTCCACTTGACCGTGGCGACGGTGGTGATGCCGAGCCGCTGGTAGACCTCGGCCCGGCCGGGGTCGTAGATGCGGGCCACGACCTGGTCGATGCCGAAGGTCTCGCGGGCGACCCGGGCGGCGATGATGTTGGAGTTGTCGCCGCTGGACACCGCCGCGAAGGCCTCGGCGCGACGGATCCCGGCCTTCTCCAGGACGGCCTGGTCGAACCCGAACCCGGTGACCTTGTCGCCGTTGAACTCCGGGCCGAGCCGGCGGAAAGAGTCGGGCTCGCTGTCGATCACCGACACCGTGTGGTTGCGCTCTTCGAGGCTCCGGGCCAGCGTCGAACCCACGCGGCCGCAACCCATGATGACGACATGCACAGTGAAACCGTATCCCAGCGGCAGACCAGGGCTGTGACGGTCTAGCCTGTTCGCTCGTGGGTGTCGGCGACGTTTCCAAGCGCATCCTGGTCGGCCGCCCGCTACGCAGCTCCCAGCTGGGTGAGACGCTGCTGCCGAAGCGGGTCGCCCTTCCGGTGTTCGCCAGTGACGCACTCTCCTCGGTCGCCTACGCGCCCGACGAGATCTTCATCATGCTGTCCTTCGCCGGGGCCTCGGCCTACGTGTGGTCGTGGAAGATCGGCATCGCCGTCGCACTGGTGATGACCGTGGTCGTCGCGTCGTACCGCCAGAACGTGCACGCCTACCCGAGCGGTGGCGGCGACTACGAGGTGGCGACGGTCAACCTGGGCCGCAACGCCGGGGTCACCGTGGCCAGCGCACTGCTCGTCGACTATGTCATGACCGTCGCGGTCTCGATCTCCTCCGGCGCCCAGTACGCCGCGTCGGCGTTGCCCTTCCTCAGCGGACACGAGGCGATGGTGGCAACCCTCGCGGTCATCGTCCTGATGTCCATGAACCTGCGCGGCATCCGCGAGTCGGGCACGTTCTTCGCTATCCCGACCTATGCGTTCATGGTCGCGATCCTCGGCATGTGCGCCTACGGGCTCTGGCAGCTGGTCAACGGCACCCTGCCCGAGGTGGAGAGCGCCGCCTTGGACATCACGACGGCCCCCGGCTACGACGAGCCGCTCACAACCCTTGCGCTGGTGGTGCTGCTGGCGAGGGCCTTCTCCTCGGGATGTGCGGCGCTCACCGGTGTCGAGGCGATCTCCAACGGAGTGCCCGCGTTCCGCCGTCCGAAGAGCCGCAACGC
>DASSJR010000124.1:0-35128 GCA_035691135.1 Nocardioides sp.
CGTGCTCGTGATTGCGAGCGCCCTGATGATTCTGCTGGTGCTGCTCCACAAGGGCCGCGGCGGCGGACTGTCCGACATGTTCGGCGGCGGCGTGTCCAGCTCTCTGGGCGGCTCGTCGGTCGCGGAGCGGAACCTTGACCGGCTCACGATCGGGATCGGTGCGATCTGGTTCGCATGCATCATCGCCCTGGGCCTGCTTCTGGCCTACCAGAGTTGAGAGAGGACCGCACGTGGCTGTTGGAGGAAACGCAATCCGTGGGAGTCGGGTCGGCGCCGGCCCGATGGGGGAGGCCGAGCGCGGCGAGGCCGCGCCCCGTCAGGCCGTCACCTACTTCTGCTCGCACGAGCACCGGTCCGTGGTGACCTTCTCGGTGGACGCCCAGCCGCCCGACTCGTGGGACTGCCCCAAGTGCGGTCTCCCGGCCAGCATGGACAGCGACAACCCGCCCCCGGCGCCGAAGATCGAGCCCTACAAGACCCACCTTGCCTATGTGAAGGAGCGCCGCTCCGACGCCGAGGCCGCCAGCATCCTCGACGAGGCCCTGCAGCTGCTCCGCACTCGCCGCAAGGCCGGCGAGATCATCTTCTGAGTCGACTCGGCACATCTGCTGACGTATGAGGTGCCGAGTCGGCACATCTGCTGACGTATGAGGTGCCGAGTCGGCGCGTTTGCCGGCGCGTTTGAGGTCGAGTCGGCGCATCTGCTCAACCTGTGATGCGCAGACCCATACGTCTGCGCGCGTTGCGAGCTCCCTGGACCAGTAGCGCTTCACAGTCCCGGTGCCGGCCGAAGACGTTGGTTGCAATGAAAGGTTTCACGAGCCAGCCCTCCTCATCGGCGGCCTCCCGTCGGGTTCGATCGTGTGCGCGCTGCTGCGGGGAGGTGTGCCACTCCGCGCCGTCGTACTCAGCAGCGAAGCGGATCGCCTCGTTCGCGATGTCGAGGATCGCGATCAGCACACCATTACGGAAGACCTCGACCTGCGGCTCCGGCGTCGGGAGTCCACAGTCGATCCATCTCAGACGGAGCACGGACTCGCCGGGCGAAGCGGCCCGGCCATCCGCCAGCGGAGCAAGCTCACGCAGCCGAGTCACCCAGCGCATGCCCCTGAACCGCTCGACGCCGGCCACCAGCTCCTCCTTGCTGAACCGCTGGAGGCGCAGCATTGCGTCCAGTCCGGAGATGGCGGCCTCCCGGAAGCGCACGCGCCCCAGGTCCCAAGCCGTACGCAGGGGTGTCGTGACGGCAATGCCCGAGACCTCGATGACGTCGGATGGGACCAGGTTTCGCTCGCCGCTGTCCGCCAGGCCGTTGCGTAGACGTCCGTTCCCGGACGGGCGAAAGATCGAGATCGGCCGAAGCTCGAGGTGCTCATTGGGGGCGAGGATCATCTCCGCGCCGAGGAGCCAGCCTGCGTGCCGGTCACAAACCACGCAATCGTCGGGCACAACGAGCGACAGGCACTGGCTCCTGAGACCGACCGAGTCGCCAGCCTGGATCGCCAGATAGACGGACTTCAGCGGTCGACGCAGAAGGCCGTTCGCGACCAGCTGCGTCAGTACATGTCGGGGAACACCTTCCCGGCGAGCATCGGATGTGGTGAACGGTCGGTCCAGTGGAAGAGGAAACGTCGAGTCGAGGAGCTCAGCCCCTCGCAGGTCCCGAAGGTTCATGCCCGTCATGGTTTCCGCGGGTAGCAACCTCGGCCAGAGGGAAATCAGCGGTTGTGGATAAGTGCTGGGGCACTCCGGCAACAGCGCCGACTCGCGGGTCACTGGCGTTGCAGTGGTGCCGGCTCGCGGGTCGTCAGCGTTGCAGTGGCGCCGACTCGCGGGTCGCTGGCGTTGCAGTAGCGCCGACTCGGCTAGAGGGCGGAGGCAGCTTCGCGGTCGAGGAACCACACAGTCTCCTCGGTGCCGGCGACGCGCGCGGCGGGGACGTTTCCACCGTTCAGCGCCTTGGCCACGGCCTCGGCCTTCTCAGACCCGCTGACCACCAGCCAGGTCGCACGCGTGCGGTTGAGTGCGGGGAGGGTGAGGGTGACCCGCTCAGGCGGCGGCTTGGGGGAGTCGGCGACCGGTGCGGCGATCTCGTCGTCGACGTCGAGCGTCGGTTGGCCGGGGAACAGCGAGGCGACGTGGCCGTCCGGCCCGACGCCCAGCATGACCACCTCGAAGGCTCCGCTCCCATGCGTCCGGAGCTCGCGGCCGTACGCCTCGGCCGCCTCGGCAACGCTGGCGGCGTCATCAGTGGAGTCGATCTCGTGCACGCGCGAGGGGTCGGCGCCGACCGGGTCCAGGAACGCCGCCCGGGCCGCCCCGGCGTTCCGGTCGGACGAGTCGCGGGAGACGAAGCGCTCGTCCCCCCACCAGAAGTCGACGCGCGACCAGTCGACACCAGAGTCCCCCGCGGCCAGCCGCGCCAGCTCGTGGTGGACGGAGTCGGCGATGGTGCCACCGGTGAGGGCGACGTGCGGCTGCTCTCCCCGCGACTGGGCCTGCTCGAGTCGTGACACCAGTGCCCCGGCCACGGCGACGGCGAGGGCCGAGGCGTCGTCGTGGACCTCGATCCGTGGTTCGCTCGGCGGGGTCACGAACTGTTCCCGGGCCGGCGCGCCGCAAGCCGGCGCACGGTCGAGGCGTAGATCTCGTCCTCGTCGAGACGTCGCAGCTCCTCGGCGAGCAGCTCCGGCACGTCGCGGCGCTTCAGCGCCACCGGGCGGTCGGGTGCCTCGGGGGAGGAGAACGTCGCGAGCTTGCCGTCCCTGCGCTCGATGCTGATCGGGCCGATTTTGGTCTCGAGCACGACCTCGGTGATGCCGGGTCCCGACGAGTTCTTGCGCTCGACGTCCACCCGGAGGCGGTCGCCGAGCCACGTGGCGAGCAGATCGGCGCTGGGACTGATCCGCTCGGCCGCCACGGAGGCGCCGGTCACCTTGACCTTGTGCTGCTCGAGGGCGGAGGCCAGGAGCGCCCGCCACAGGGTGATGCGGGTCCAGGCGAGGTCGGTGTTGCCGGGTGCGTACGACGCACACTGCGTCTCCATCGCCTTGGTCTTTCCCCGGGTCGTGGCCGCGGCGTCCGTGATCCGGCGCTGGGCGAGGGCGCCGAGCGGGTCGGCGGCCGGGTCGTCGGGGGCGTCTGCGGGCCACCAGATCGCGACCGGGGAGTCCGGCAGCAGCAACGGGAGCACCACCGACTCGGCGTGCTTGACGACCTCACCCTTGAGCCGGATCAGTGCGGTCTCGCCGGCCCAGCCGTGGCCGGTGCCGACCTGCGCGTTGACCTGGGCGGCCCCGCGGCCGTCGCCGAGGATGACGCCCAGCACGCGCGCGGGGTGCTCGTGGGAGGCCTGCCGCGCCGCGTCCATCGCCGCCTCGGCGTGGCTCTCCGGTACGACGATGACGAGCGTCATCACCATGCCCATGGCCGGGCTGCCGGCCCGGGTCCGGGCCCTCACGAACTCGGACGCGATCTGGGAGGAGTTGGTGTCGATGAGCTCGACCATCCGGCCGGTGGTCATGGCCGCCTCCAGGTCCGGCCGTCACGCGCCAGCATCCGGTCGGCCGACTCCGGACCCCAGCCGCCCGAGGGGTAGGCCTCGGGCGGGCTCTTCCCCGCGCGGTCCTGTCGGGCCCAGTGCTCGAGGATCGGGTCCAGGATCTGCCAGGAGAGCTCCACCTCCTGGTGCTGCGGGAACAGTGGCGGGTCGCCGAGCAGTACGTCGAGGATCAGCCGTTCGTAGGCTTCCGGGCTCGCTTCGGTGAAGGTGCCGCCGTAGGCGAAGTCCATGCTCACGTCGCGGATCTCCATCTGGGTCCCGGGAACCTTCGACCCGAACCGCAGGGTCATGCCCTCGTCGGGCTGGACACGGACGACGAGGGCGTTTTGGGTCAGGTCCTCGGTGGACACGGCGCTGAACGGCAGGTGCGGTGCCCGCTTGAACACCACCGCCACCTCGGTCACTCGCCGCCCGAGCCGCTTGCCCGTGCGCAGGTAGAAAGGCACCCCGGCCCATCGCCGGTTGTCGACGTCGAGGCGGATCGCGGCGTAGGTCTCGGTGGTCGAGGTGGGCTTGATCCCCTCCTCGTCGAGGAAGCCGGGCACCTGTACGCCGCCGGCCCACCCGGGCGCGTACTGCCCGCGGGCCGTGTTGAGGTCGAGCCGGCGAGGAAGGACCACGCTCTTGAGCACCTTCTGCTTCTCCAGCCGCAGGCTCTCAGCCTGGAACGACGTCGGATCCTCCATCGCCACCAACGCCATCAGCTGCAGCAGGTGGTTCTGGATCACGTCGCGGGCGGCCCCGATCCCGTCGTAGTAGCCGGCCCGTCCGCCGATCCCGAGGTCCTCCGCCATCGTGATCTGCACGTGGTCGACGTAGTTGCTGTTCCAGATCGGCTCGAACATCGCGTTCGCGAACCGCATCGCCAGGATGTTCTGAACGGTCTCCTTGCCGAGGTAGTGGTCGATCCGGAAGATCGACTCCGGCGGGAAAACCTGGTCGATCATCTGGTTCAGCTCGCGCGCCGACTGCAGGTCGTGGCCGAACGGCTTCTCGATCACCACGCGGCGCCACGACTCGGCGGTGGGCTCGACGAGGCCGTGCTCCTTGAGCTGGCCGACCGCGTCGCCGAACAACCCGGGCGGGATGGCGAGGTAGAAGGCGTGGTTGCCACCGGTGCCGCGGACCTCGTCGAGCTCCTCGATGGTCCGGCGCAGCTTCTCGAAGGCGTGGTCGTCGGAGAAGTCGCCCTGCACGAAACGGATGCCCTCGGAGAGCTGGCGCCAGACTTCCTCGCGAAACTCCGTCCGCGCATGGGCCTTGACCGAGTCGTGGACGATCTGCGCGAAGTCCTGGTCGGCCCAGTCGCGCCGCGCGAAGCCCACCACGCTGAAGCCGGGTGGCAGCAGTCCCCGGTTGGCCAGGTCGTAGATCGCCGGCATCACCTTGCGCCGCGCAAGGTCACCGGTGACGCCGAAGATCACCATCCCGCATGGTCCGGCGATCCGGGGCATCCGCCGGTCGGCAGGGTCCCGCAGTGGGTTCCCGTTCTCGATCTGCCGCCTGCTCACGCCAGCACCTTCTGTACGTCGGCCAGGTCGCCGGGGCTCGAGACGTGCAGGCGCAGGACGGGCCGGCCCTGATCGGCGAGCACCTGTCCGTCGCCGACCGCCTGGGCGGTCAGGAACTCGTGGAACGTGAAGGGCCGGTCGGGCACCGCCAGGTCGGCCTCAGGTTGCCCGGTGACCTGCAGGTAGACGCCCGTGGGCGGCCCGCCCTTGTGGTACTGGCCGGTGGAGTGCAGGAACCGGGGTCCCCAGCCGAATGTCACCGGCCGGCCGGTCCTGCTGGCCAGAGTGCTGCGGACGGTCGCCAGCGACGCGTCGCGGTGCCGGTCGAGGTAGGCCTGGACGGCGACATAGCCGTGGTCGGCGTCCAGCTGGTCGAGGAGCGCGCTGACCGCGGCCTCGACGCTGTCGGTGTCTGCCGGGAGCCAGGCCCCTGACGCGTAGACCGTGACCGGACCGTCCTCGAACATCGCGACCGGCTCGGAGGCGCCACCCTCGAGCATCTCGCGGGCGGCCGCCTTGGCGCTCTCGACATCGGGCTGGTCGAACGGGTTGATCCCGATCATCCGGCCCGCGACCGCGGTGGCGTACTCCCAGAGCAGCAGCTGGGCACCGAGTGGCGCGTCCACGGACACCCCGAACCTCGAGGCCGGCCGGACCGACCCGAGGACGGGCTCGGGCCCGTAGGTGCCCAGGACCTCATCGGGGGTGCTCGGCGAGAAGTTGGGGGCCTCGACCGAGTCCACGACCACCGGCAGGATGCCCTTGCCCTCCTTGCCGGTGGACTCCGCGATCAGCTGCTCGGCCCAGTCGCCGAGACCGGCGTACGTCGACCCGGCGTTGGCCAGCACGAGCTTGTCGACGCCCGCTGCGTTGGCGACGCCGAGCAACGCACCGAGCCGCAGCCCAGGGTTGTCGACCGAGTCGGTCTCGAGGGCGCCGCGCATCTCGGACGCCTGTTCGAGCAGTCCGGCGACGTCGGCGCCGGCCAGGCCGCTGGGGACCAGCCCGAACGCGGTGAGCGCGGAGTAGCGGCCGCCGACGTCGGGGTCGGCGAGGAACGTCCGGTAGCCCGCCTCCTCGGCCAGCGCGGCGAGGGGGGAGCCCGGGTCGGTCACCACGACGATCCGCTCGGCGGGCTCGATCTCGGCGTCGCGGAACGCCTTCTCGAACGCCCGCCGCTGGCTGTCGGTCTCGACGGTCCCGCCGGACTTCGACGAGACCACGACCACCGTCTCGGACAGTCGGTCCTCGAGCGCCGCCCGCACGAAGTCGGGATCGGAGGAGTCGAGCACCACGAGCTCGACGCCGGCGGCGCTGCAGATCACCTCGGGCGCCAGCGACGAGCCGCCCATGCCGCACAGGACGACTCGCGACACGCCCCGCTTCTGGAGCTCGACCTCGAGGGTCGAGATGTCCGTGACCAACGCCCTGGACCGTTCGGGCAGGTCCACCCAGGCGAGCCGCTTGCCCGCCTCGTCCTCGGCGGCCGGTCCCCACAGCGTGGGGTTCTGGGCGGCGATGCCGCTCGCCACTTCGTCGGCGACCAGCTGCTCGACCGCGTCGGCGTACGCCTTCTCGTCCGGGTAGCCGAAGAACAGCTCGAACGCCGTTCCCTGGACGGTGTTCCAAGCTGTCTCAGTCATTTCCGGGCCGACTCCATCTGCTCCGAGACGGTGTCCAGCAGCTCCTGCCAGGACTTCGAGAACTTGTCGACGCCCTCCTGCTCGAGGGTCGCGATCACGTCGTCGTAGTCGATGCCCACGGACTTCAGCTCGTCCATGACCTGCTGCGCATGGTCGTAGTTGCCGGTGACCTGGTCACCGTCGACCTCGCCGTGGTCGGCGAATGCCTCCAGGGTCTTCTCGGGCATGGTGTTGACGATGTTGCCGACCACGAGCTCACTGACGTACATGGTGTCGGAGTAGTCGGGGTTCTTCACCCCGGTCGAGGCCCACAGCGGCCGCTGGGTGTTGGCACCGGCCCCGGCGAGCTTGGCCCAGCGCTCGCCCTCGAAGAACTCCTGGTAGTCGCGGTAGGCCAGCCGGGCGTTGGCGACCGCGGCCTTGCCGCGCAGGGCGAGCGCCTCCTCGGTGCCAATCTCTTCGAGCCGCTTGTCGATCTCGGTGTCGACACGGGAGACGAAGAACGAGGCGACCGAGTGGATCCGGGAGAGGTCCTGCCCGGCGTCGAGCGCCTTCTCGAGACCCTCGAGGTAGGCGTCCATCACGCTGGCGTAGCGGTCGAGCCCGAAGATCAGGGTGACGTTGATGCTGATCCCGTCGGCGAGGGCGTCGGTGATCGCGGGGGCGCCCTCGGTCGTGGCGGGGATCTTGATGAAGAGGTTCTCCCGGTCCACCGCGGACCACAGCTCCCTGGCGGAGGCCAGCGTCTTGTCCGTGTCGAACGCGAGCGTGGGGGCGACTTCGATCGAGACCCGGCCGTCGACTCCGCCAGTGGCGTCGTACGTCGGCTTGAGGACGTCGCAGGCGGCCTGGACGTCGCTCGTGGTGAGCTCGAAGACCACCTTGTCCACGTCGGCGCCGTCGGCCACCAGCGAGCGGACCTCGTCGTCGTAGCGCTCGCCCTCGGAGATCGCGGCGGCGAAGATCGTCGGGTTGGTGGTCACCCCCACGACTGACCTGTTCTTGACCAGGTCGGCGAGGTTGCCGGTCTCGATGCGCTCGCGGGACAGGTCGTCCAGCCAGATCGAGACCCCCGCGTCGGAGAGTGCCTTCAGTCGTTCGGTCATGCTTCCTCCTGGTAGTCGGTCGGCCGCTGGGTCCGTCGTCAGCCGGTGGCGGCCGCGATGCTGTCGTGGGCCGCCGACGCGACGGCGTCGGCGGTGACGCCGTACTCGGTGAAGATCCGCGAGTACTCCGCGGAGTGTCCGTACTGGTCGATGGACACGATCCGTCCATGGTCGCCGACCACCTCGCGCCAGCCCTGGGCGATTCCGGCCTCGACGGACACCCGGGCCTTGACGGTGGGCGGGATGACGGTCTCGCGGTAGGACTGCTCCTGCTCGTCGAACCACTCACGGCACGGCATGGAGACCACGCGGGCGCGGACCCCGTCCTCGGCGAGCTTGTTGCGTGCGGCCACCGCCAGCTGCAGCTCCGAGCCGGTGGCGATGATGACGACGTCGGGCAGTCCGCCGTCGGTGTCGAGCAGCACGTAGCCGCCACGGTGGACGTTGGAGGTGTCGGAGAAACCGTCCTCACCCCGCGGAAACACCGGCAGGTTCTGCCGGCTCAGCGCGAGACCGGCGGGTCGGTCGGCGTTCTCGAGGATCGCCTTCCAGCAGGCGGTCACCTCGTTGGCGTCGCCGGGACGGACGACGTCGAGACCGATGATCCCCCGGAGAGCCGCGAGGTGCTCGATCGGCTGGTGGGTCGGGCCGTCCTCACCGAGACCGATCGAGTCGTGGGTCCAGACGTAGGTGACCGGCAGCTGCATGATCGCGGCCAGTCGGACCGAGGGCCGCATGTAGTCGGAGAACGTGAGGAAGGTGCCACCGAAGGGACGGGTGCCCCCGTGGACCGCGATGCCGTTGAGGATGGCGCCCATCGCGTGCTCACGGATCCCGAAGTGGAGCACCCGGCCGGCCAGGGGGTCGCCCTGCCACAGCTTCGTGGAACGGTCCTTGGGCAGGAACGACGGCGCGTCCTCGATGGTCGTGTTGTTGGACTCGGCCAGGTCGGCAGACCCGCCCCACAGCTCGGGCACCTTCGCCGCGATCGCGTTGATCACGGCACCCGACGCCTTGCGGGTGGCGACGTCCTTGCCGGCCTCGAACGTCGGGAGCTGGTCTGCCCAGCCCTCGGGCAGGGTGCGGGTCTGGAGCCGCTCGAAGAGCGCGACGTCGGCCGACGGCTTGGTGGTCCAGTGCCGGAACGCCTGGTCCCACTCGCCCTGCGCGGCCTTGCCCTTCTCGACCAGCTGCCGGGTGTGCTCGAGCACGCCGGGCGGCACCTCGAAGGTCTTGTCGGCGTCGAATCCGAGGACTCGCTTGGTGGCAGCCACCTCGTCCTCGCCCAGGGCGGATCCGTGGGCCTTCCCGGTGTTCTGCGCGGAGGGCGCGGGCCACGCGATGATCGTCCGGAGCACGATGAAGCTCGGCCGGTCGGTCACCGCGTTCGCCTTGCGGATGGCCTCGTGGAGGGCCGGCACGTCCTCGACGTACTTGGTCTCGTCGTGGGTCCAGTCGACGGTCTGCACGTGCCAGCCGTAGGCCTCGTAGCGCTTGCCGACGTCCTCGGCCAGGGCGATGTCGGTGTCGTCCTCGATCGAGATCCGGTTGGCGTCGTAGATGACGGTCAGATTGCCGAGCTGCTGGACACCGGCGATCGCCGAGGCCTCGGCGCTGACGCCCTCCTCGATATCGCCGTCGCTGCAGATGGCGTAGATGTGGTGGTCGAACGGCGAGGTGCCCTCGTCGGCGTTGGGGTCGAGCATCCCGCGTTCGCGCCGCGCGGCCATGGCCATGCCGACCGCGTTGCCGATGCCCTGCCCGAGCGGACCGGTGGTGGTCTCGACGCCGGCGGTGTGGCCGTACTCGGGGTGCCCGGGAGTCTTGCTGCCCCAGGTGCGCAGCGCCTTGATGTCGTCGAGCTCGAGACCCCAGCCACCGAGGTAGAGCTGCAGGTAGAGGGTGAGCGACGAGTGGCCGGCCGAGAGCACGAACCGGTCACGGCCGGGCCAGTGGGGGTCGGCGGGGTTGTGCCGCATGACCTTCTGGAACAGCAGGTAGGCCGCCGGCGCGAGGCTCATCGCGGTCCCGGGATGGCCGTTGCCGACCTTCTGAACCGCGTCCATCGCCAGGACCCGGATCGTGTCCACTGCCTTGTCGTCGATCTCGGTCCAGTCGAGTTTGCTCACGAGCTTCCTTTCACGGTGCCGACATCGGCTTCGAGCCTACTCATCCCTGCGGATAGACTGCGACCCGCACTCAGCCGCCTCCCCATCGAGGAACCTTTCGTGACGTACGTCGGCCACCCGGCCTCCGCTGTCTCACAGCCGGAACCGATCCGGGCGACCGCCGGCGACGTGGTGGCGGCGTACGTGGGCCTGACCAAGCCACGAGTCATCGAGCTGCTCCTCCTCACGACCGTTCCGGTGATGTTCTTCGCCGCCCGGGGGATTCCCGAGCTGGGGCTCGTCGTCGCCACGGTCGTGGGCGGCACGCTCTCGGCCGGTTCGGCGTCGGCGCTCAACTGCGTCTACGACCGTGACATCGACGAGCAGATGCGCCGTACCCGCCGAAGGGCCATTCCACGCCACATCGTCACGCCCCGCGCGGCGATGGTCTTCGGGCTGACCCTGGGCGTGGTGTCGACCGTGGTGCTGGGGGTCTGGGTCAACTGGCTCTCCGCCGGGTTGTCGGTGCTGGCCAATGCGTTCTACGTGCTCGTCTACACGATGGTCCTCAAGCGGCGGACCACTCAGAACATCGTCTGGGGCGGGCTCGCCGGCTGCTTCCCCGCCCTCATCGGATGGACCGCGGTCACCGGCCAGCTCTCGTGGGTGCCCGTGGTGCTGTTCGCCGTGGTGTTCTTCTGGACGCCCCCCCACACGTGGGCGCTGGCCCTGCGCTACCGGGAGGACTACGCCAACGTCGAGGTGCCGATGCTCCCGGTGGTGGCTCCGGCCCGCGAGGTGGCCCGCCGGATCGTGGCCTACAGCTGGGTGATGGTGGCCACGTCGCTGCTGCTGTGGCCGGTCGCCGGCACCGGGGTCTTCTACCCCCTCGCCGCGGCCGCCCTGGGGGCCGTCTTCCTGGTGGAGGCTCACCGGATGTGGCGCCGGACGCTCGGCACCGAGGACCTGAGCGTGATCCAGCCGATGCGGCTGTTCCACTCCTCCAACCTCTACCTCTCGCTGCTCTTCGTCGCGGTCGCGCTCGACCCGTTGCTGACCCGCTGAGTCCACCCTGCGGACAGTTCGGGGAAGAGAGCGAGTTTTTCTGCCATTCGGGCAACCAACCCGGCGCTAATGGCGTATATCAATGTGAGGACGACGGCAGGGCCTGTCCACGGGGGTGTGGGCCAGCCGTCGTCCTTTCTTTGTCCCCCTCTGCTTCGCGGGCCGTGAGCAGCATCCAGGTCGCGGTCGCGGAGACCAGCGCCGCCCCGAGCAGGTGGAACCCCACCAGCACCACCGGCAGGTCCGTGAAGTACTGCACGAACCCGATCGAACCTTGGGCGAGCTCCACTCCGAGCAGGACCAGTACGGCGCGCGCCACGGCCGCGGGCCGGCCGGCGGCGCGGACCGCGTAGAGGAGCCCGACCGTGAGTCCCACGAACAGGAACACCAGGTCCGCGTGGAGCTGGCTGACCTGGAGGGGGCTCAGCCCGTTGCGGGGCGAGTCGAGGTCGCCCGCGTGCGGACCGGACCCGGTGACCACGGTGCCGACGTACAACACCAGCCAGCCGGCCGCGAACGTGAGCGCGGCCAGCGTCACATCGGCACCGCCCCTCGAGCCGGCGTCGGGATGGTCGAGACGCCACAGCAACAGCACCGCCACGCCGATGATCGCCAGTGAGCAGAGCAGGTGGAACGAGACCACCCACGGGTTGAGGTCGGTCAGCACGGTGACGCCACCGATGACCGCCTGGGCCGGGATGCCCAGCGCGAGCACCAGCGCGAGGATCCGCAGGTCGCGGCGCCCGGTCTGCCAGGCGGCGACCAACGTGGCGACGGCGATCGCGACCAGCACGAAGGTGAGCATCCGGTTGCCGAACTCGATCGCCTGGTGGATGTCGAGCGCGCCGTGCGGCCGGAATGACCGGCCGGTGCAGCGCGGCCAGGTCGGGCAGCCCAGCCCGGAGCCGGTCAGCCGGACCGCGCCTCCGGTGACGACGAGGACGCAGTTGGCGGCCAACGTGGCCCAGGCCAGCGGCCGGACCGGGAGGGTCAGCGTCACTCCCACCGGAACGTCCTGGCGGTGAGGAACGTCCCGATCGCCGCCCAGACGAGGAGCACCAAGAGGTTGCTCCAGGCGATCGTGTCCCGGATCAGCGCGTCCCGCATCGCGTCGCCGAGCGCGCCGGAGGGGAGCCAGCGGACCAGGTCGCCGAGGGCGCCGTACGCGACCGAGGGGATGATCACGGCGCCGCCGGCCATCAGCAGCAGGTAGATGAGGTTGGCGGCCGCGAGGGTGGCCTCGGCGCGGAGGACACCGGCGACGAACAGGCCCAGGGAGGCGAAGGCCGCGGTGCCCAGGACGACCGCGAGGAACGCCCCGACCAGACTCGGGTCGGGATCCCAGCCCAGCGCCTGCCCGACGGAGCCGATGACGACCAGCTGGCCCAGCTCGACGAGCAGCAGCGAGCACACCTTGCCGGCCAGGAGTCCCGAGCGTGGCAGCGGGGAGGAGCCGAGGCGCTTGATCACGCCGTAGCGACGCTCGAAGCCGGTGGTGATGGCGAGGGAGGTGAATGCGGTCGACATCACCGCCAGGGCCAGGACCCCGGGGGTGAAGACGTCGACCGAGGCGTGCTGGAAGGTGATGTCGAGGGCCTTGGTGCCACGGACGCCGACGACCAGCACGATCACGGGGATCACCACGGCGAGCAGCAGCTGCTCGCCGTTGCGCAGCATCAGCCGGGCCTCCATGAGGGCCTGGGCCGCGATCATCCGGGGGAGCGGCGCTGCTCCGGGCCGGGGCGCGAACGTGGTGTTCATGCCGACAGCTCCCGGCCGGTGAGCTGCAGGAAAACGTCCTCGAGCGTGCGTTGGCCGAGGGTCAGCGACTCCGGCAGCACGCCGTGCTCCTGGCACCAGCCGGAGATGTTCGCCAGCGTGGAGGCGTCGGCCGGCCCGGTCACCAGCAGGCTGACCTCGTCGAGCTGGGTGACCTCCGTCTGCTCTCCGAGCGCCAGGCGCAGCGACTCCGGGGCCCCTGGCGGGAACGGCCGGCTCACCACCAGGCGGATCGTCGCCGCCGGCTGCCGTCCAGCGCTGCCGCGGGTGAGCTCCAGCGCCGTGCCCGTCGCGATCAGCCGACCGCGGTCGATGATGTGGATCCGGTCGGCGAGCCGCTCCGCCTCCTCCATGTAGTGGGTCGTCAGCACGACGGTGACCCCGCTCGCGCGGAGCTCCTCGAGCAGCTCCCAGGTACCGCGCCGCGCCTTCGGATCCATGCCCGCGGTCGGCTCGTCGACGAAGGCGATCTCAGGGCGCCCGACCAGCGCCATCGCCAGGCCGAGTCGCTGCTGCTGGCCGCCGGAGAGACGCCGGTACGGCGTACTGCCGCACTCCTCGAGCCCGAGCCGTTCGCCCAGCTGGTCGACGTCGAGCGGGTGGGCGTGCAGCCGCGCGATGTGGCGCAGCATCTCCATCGCCCGCACGCCGCTCCAGGCGCCGCCGTCCTGCAGCATCACCCCGATCCGGGGCAGCAGGGCCCGGCGGTCCCGGACCGGATCGAGACCCAGCACCCGGACCGATCCCTGCTGCGGCCGCCGGTAGCCCTCGCAGGTCTCCAGGGTGGTGGTCTTCCCGGCGCCGTTCGGCCCGAGGACGGCCGTGATGGTCTCCCGCTCGACCGTCAGCGAGAGTCCGTCGACGGCGACCTTGTCGCCGTACCGCATCACCAGACCCTCCACGGCGACGGCAGGATCGGCGGCTGGCACCCGCACAGTCTAGGAAGCACCCGCGCCCATCTCGTTGAGTGGGGGATTCCTGACCGTCGAGTGGGGGATTCGTGTCGACCCGGGTGTCACCTTTCCCCTACTCATGGGTCACGAATCCCCTTCTCAACGGGCTACCCGTGCGTAACGTGCTCGACGGGCGGATCGTTGAGGGGCCATGCGCGTGCGACTGCTGCTCCTGGCCTTGCTGACCGCCCTGCCGCTGGCGGTGGGAGCGCCCGCGCTGTCCGCGGGCAAGACGACGGCGAGCCCGCTGACGATCCACGTGCTGTCGAACCGGGCCGACCTGGTCTCCGGCGGTGACGCGCTGGTCGCGATCGACCTGCCGGCCGGTGTCCGGGCCTCGCAGGTGCAGGTGACCGTGGGGACCCGGGACGTCACCGCCGCCTTCGCGGTCCGCCCCAACGGCAAGTTCGAGGGCCTGGTCGAGGGCCTCGACGAGGGAGCCAACCAGATCCAGGCCCGGGCCGGACACAGCATCGGCACGGCCACCGTCACCAACCACCCCAACGGTGGCCCGGTGTTCTCGGGACCGCACCACGAGCCGTACCAGTGCCAGGCCGGCGCGGTCGACGCGAAGTGCAACCAGCCGACCTCCTACACGCTGCTCTACAAGTCGACCGACCCGACCCAGCCGGACCTCCAGCCCTACGACCCGCAGAACCCGCCGGACGACGTGGCGGCCACGACCACGGACCAGGGCAAGACCGTGCCCTTCATCGTGCGGCGCGAGGACGGCTTCCAGGACCGCGATCGCTACGCCATCCTGACCCTCTGGCAGCAGGGGCAGGACTGGCAGCCCTGGGCTCCCCAGGAACAGTGGAACCACAAGCTGCTGATCACCCACGGCGGCAACTGCGGGGCGTCGTACGCGCCCGGCTCGCCGCCACTTCAGGACTACTCCGGCACGCTCGAGTCCGTCCCGGGCGTGACGCCCAGCTACGTGACCGCCCTCGGCAAGGGCTTCGCGGTCGTCTCCACCGCCCTGGCCAACACCGGCCACAACTGCAACGTCCCGATCGAGGCCGAGTCGCTGATGATGGCCAAGGAGCGCCTCGTCGAGCAGTACGGCGAGATCCGGTACACGATCGGCACCGGCTGCTCCGGCGGGTCGATCGCCCAGCACACCATCGCCAACGCCTACCCCGGCATCTACCAGGGCCTGGTCACCACCTGTTCCTACCCGGACACGCTGACCGCCGGGGCGCAGTTCACCGACTACCACCTGATGCGGCTCTATTTCGAGGATCCCTCGCGCTGGGGCAGTGGGGTCGTGTGGACGCCCACCCAGATGGCGCAGGTGGAGGGCCACGCCTCGCACGTCAACGCCGTGGTTGCCGACGAGAACCTCTACAAGGCGGCACTGAACCCCGAGAACGACTGCTCGGGCACCAGGGACACGGTCCCCGGCGACGAGAGCACCCGCTACGACTCCGAGACCAACCCGGGCGGCGTCCGCTGCTCGGTCCTCGACATCATGATGAACGTGCTCGGGCCCCGACCCGAGAGCAGCTGGACATCCCAGGAGCAGGCGGCCGGTCACGGGTTCGCCGGGATCCCGTTCGCCAACACCGGCGTCCAGTTCGGGCTCGAGGAGCTCAAGAAGGGCCAGATCACCCCGGCCCAGTTCGTCGACCTCAACGTGAAGATCGGTGGCCTCGACGTCGACTCCGGATTCACAGGGGCGCGGGTCGCCGGCGACCAGGCCGCCATCGAGAGGGCCTATCGCTCTGGCCTCATCGACGAGACCAACAACCTCGACCAGGTCGCGATGATCAACCACGGTGGACCCGACCCGGGCCTGGCCCACGACTACAGCCACGCGTTCTGGACCGAGGAGCGGCTGCTGGCCGACCAGGGCCACACCGACAACCGGGTGATGTGGTTCGGACCGACGCCGCTGATCGGCAACCCGGACTGGGCCAACGAGGCGCTGCTCGACATGGACCGCTGGCTGACAGCTGTCGAGTCCGACGGACGCGCCGTGTCCCTCGCGGCCAAGATCGCCGAGGACCGCCCGGCCGACGTCACCGACCGCTGCGTCACCGCCGATGCCGCGCCCGCCTGCTCGGTCGAGGAGCTACAGGCGCTGCAGACGCGCCTCTCCACCCCGCGCCAGGAGGCCGGTGGGCCGCTCGCCAACGACAACGTCGCCTGCCGGCTCAAGCCGCTGGACCGGGCCGACTACGGCGTGCTCGGCGCCGCCTTCACCGCCGAGCAGTGGGCCCAGCTCGAGACCGTCTTCGCTGACGGGGTCTGCGACTGGAGCGTCCCGGGTCGCGGTCAGGGATCGACCGAGACCTGGTTGCAGTACGGCACCGACACCGACCACGTGTACGGCGGTGAGAACCTCCCGCCCGCACCCGCGGACTCGGCCGGCGGGTGGATGAGCGGGTCGTTCCTGCCGCTGCTGTCGCAGTAGCTCCAGGGGTCAGGAGCCGGCGAGCTTCTCGAACACCGCCGGCGGTTCCCGCCACGGGTCGGGGAGCGTGCCAGAGGTCGCCTGCTGGATCGCGGTCCACACCCGCATCGGGGTGCAGGGCAGGTCGATGTGCTTCACCCCGAGGTGGCGCACCGCGTCGATGACCGCGTTCTGGACGGCGGGCGTGGAGCCGATCGTGGCGGACTCGCCGATCCCCTTGGCGCCGAGCGGGTTCAGTGGTGTGGGGGTCTGGGTGTTGGACGTCTCGAGGGAGGGCGTGTCCGCGGCGGTGGGCAGGGCGTAGTCGACGAAGGTGCTGGTCATCGGTGTCGCGTCGGCGTCGTAGACGAACTCCTCCCACAGCGCCTGCGAAATGCCCTGGATCGCGCCGCCATGCTGCTGCCCCGCGACGAGCAGCGGGTTGAGCACCCGGCCGCAGTCGTCCACAGCCACGTGCCGCAGCGGAGTGACCCGACCGGTCTCGGTGTCCACCTCGACGATCGAGACGTGCGCGCCGAAGGGGAAGGTCGCCCCGTCGTGGGTGAAGTCGGTGTCGGAGCCGAGACCGCCGTCGTGCTCGTGGGCGTAGGCCGCGACCTCGGCCCAGGAGACTGTGGATCCGGGCACGCCCTGGACCGCGAACACCCCATCCTCGAGCGTGACGTCGGCGGGGGAGGCCTCCAGCATCCGGGCGGCCACGGTGACCGCGCGCTCGCGGACGTCGTCGGAAGCGGCGGCGACGGCGTTGCCGCCGATCTGCAGGGAGCGGGATCCGCCGGTCCCGCCGCCGGAGCGGACCAGCTCGGTGTCCGACTGGGTGTAGGTGATGTCCGACATCGGGATCCCGAGCCGGTCGGCCACGATCATCGAGAACGACGTCGCGTGGCCCTGGCCGTGCGCGGAGGTCCCGGACATGACCGTGGCCGTCCCGTCCGGCTGGATCTGCACCGAGCCGAACTCCGACCCCCCGAAGCCGGTGATCTCGACGTAGGTGGCGATCCCGATCCCGAGCTGGCAGGTGTCCCCGGCCTCCCGGCGGCGCTGCTGCTCGGCCCGTGCCCCGTCGACGTCGGCGATCCGCAGCACCTCCCGCAGCGGCAGGTCGTAGTCGCCGTTGTCGTAGGTCATCTTCGAGTGCGTCGTGAACGGGAAGTCGTCGGGCTGGATGAAGTTCCGGCGCCGCAGCTCCTCGGGCGGGAGCCCCAGCTCGGCGGCGGCGGCGTCCATGAGCCGCTCGATCATCGCCGCGGCCTCGGGCCGCCCGGCGCCCCGGAAGGCGCCGACCGGCGAGGTGTTGGTGAGTACGGCGACCGCGTCGTACTGGAGTCGGGGGACCTGGTAGGTGCCCTGCGCCATCAGCCGGGTCGGCCCGATCGGGAAACCACCGCCGAAGCCAGCGTAGGCGCCGCAGTCGCCGACCATCCGGAGCCGCAGCCCGGCGATCCGTCCCTCCTCGGTCAGCCCGACCTCGGCGTACTGCACCTGTCCGCGGCCGTGCATCGAGAGCATGGCCTCGCTCCTGGTCTCGGCCCAGGTGACCGGGCGGCGGACCTGGCGGGCGGCGGCGATCACGGCCGCGTGCTCGGCGAAGATGCCGGCCTTGCCCCCGAAGGCCCCACCGACGTGGGGAGCGATGACCCGGACGGACTCGGTCGGCAGGCCGGTGTACTTGCAGATCAGGTCCCGGGAGTCATGTGGGTGCTGGGTGGAGACCCAGCAGGTCAGGCGATCGTCGGCGGGCTCGACGAGGATGGCGTGCCCCTCGATCGGAGCGACGGCGACGCGGTTGTTCTCCAACCGGAGCCGCACGACGTGCGCCGCGCCGGCCAGCGGATCCTCCCGGTCGCGGTCCATGCGGGACTTCGCGACGTTGCTGCCCAGCTCCTCGAACTGCAGGGGTGCGTCGTCGGCCAGCGCGGCCTCCATGTGCGCCACCGCGGGCAGACCCTCGTAGTCGATGTCGACGAGCTCCGCGGCATCCACGGCCTGCGCGCGCGTCTCGGCGACGACCAGCGCGACCGGTTCGCCCACGAAGCGAACCTTGTCGGTCGCCAGCGCGGTCCGGACCAGGTCCTCGTTGGCGCTCCCGAACACCGGCACCGGGCGGTCGGACACGTCCGCGCCGGTGAGGACCGCGACGACGCCCGGTGACTGCTCGGCCTCGGCGGTGTCGATGACCGTGATCCGTGCGTGTGCGAACGGGCTCCGGACGAAGACGGCGTGGGCGGTCCCGTCGGGCCGCAGGTTGTCCACGAACGTGCCCTGCCCGACCAGCAGCTCGGGGTCCTCCACCCGCCGGACGGCGTTGCCCAGGATCGATCCAGCCATGGCGGCACTCTAGGGGGACCGGGGGACTGCCCCGCCCCGCGCTGGATGGTTAGGTCACCCTTACTTGAAGTCCCTTGACTAATAACGTCACACTGTTGTTGTGAAATTGGAGACCGGAGCCATCGAGGGGGTGGACGAGGTGGGTCACGAGACCCACGACCAGCCGACGCGGGAGCGCGTCGTGCGGTCGATCCTCGTCAACGGCGCCTCGACGGCGGCGGCGCTCGCAGAGCGGCTCGACCTCACGCCCGCAGCCGTACGGCGACACCTCGACATCCTGCTCGACGAGGGCATGATCGTGGCGCGTGAGCCGCGCACCCTGACCACCCGGGGCCGCGGCCGACCGGCCAAGGTCTTCGTGCTCACCGAGGCCGGGCGCGACCACTTCGACCAGCAGTACGACGACCTCGCCGTCCAGGCGCTCCGGTTCCTGGCCGAGACCGGCGGGGACGACGCCGTGCGCGAGTTCGCCAACCGGCGGGTCCAGTTCATCGAAGACCGCTTCGAGACCACGCTGGCCGACAACCCGAAGCTCAGCCCGACCGAGGCCCTGGCCGAGATCTTCACCGAGGAGGGCTACGCCGCCTCGGTGCGCAGGCTTCCGGTGGGTGACCAGCTGTGCCAGCAGCACTGCCCGGTCTCCCACGTGGCCCACGAGTTCCCCCAGCTGTGCGAAGCCGAGACCGAGGCCATCGGCCGGGTCCTCGGTCGCCATGTCCAGCGGCTCGCCACCATCGCGCACGGAGACGGCGTGTGCACCACCTGCATCCCAGACATCCAGAAGAACAAGAAGAAGGACGGAGCGTCAGCATGACGAGCACCACTGAGTCAGACGGCTCGACCAAGGTCGAGCAGCTGAACCCGGAACTGAAGGGTCTGCGCGACCGCTACGAGTTCGGGTGGGCCGACAGCGACGCCGCCGGTTCCGCGGCGACCCGTGGCCTCAACGAGGCCGTCGTCCGCGACATCTCGGAGAAGAAGAGCGAGCCGCAGTGGATGCTCGACCTCCGGCTGAAGGGTCTCAAGCTCTTCCACCGCAAGCCGATGCCGACGTGGGGCTCCGACCTCTCGCAGATCGACTTCGACAACATCAAGTACTTCGTCCGGTCGAGCGAGAAGCAGGCCACCTCCTGGGAGGACCTGCCCGAGGACATCAAGAACACCTACGACAAGCTCGGCATCCCCGAGGCGGAGAAGCAGCGCCTGGTCGCGGGCGTCGCCGCCCAGTACGAGTCCGAGGTCGTCTACCACTCGATCCGCGAGGACCTCGAGCAGCAGGGCGTCCTGTTCCTCGACACCGACACCGCGCTGCGCGAGCAGCCGGAGCTCTTCCAGGAGTACTTCGGCACGGTGATCCCGGTCGGTGACAACAAGTTCGCCTCGCTCAACACGGCGGTGTGGTCGGGCGGCTCGTTCATCTACGTCCCGCCGGGGGTCCATGTCGACATCCCGCTGCAGGCCTACTTCCGGATCAACACCGAGAACATGGGCCAGTTCGAGCGGACCCTGATCATCGTCGACGAGGACGCCTACGTTCACTACGTCGAGGGCTGCACGGCGCCGATCTACTCCTCCGACTCGCTGCACTCTGCGGTCGTGGAGATCATCGTGAAGAAGGGCGGCCGCTGCCGCTACACCACGATCCAGAACTGGTCGAACAACGTGTACAACCTGGTGACCAAGCGCGCGACCTGCGAGGCCGGCGCCACCATGGAGTGGGTCGACGGCAACATCGGGTCCAAGGTCACGATGAAGTACCCCGCCGTCTACCTCATGGGCGAGCACGCCAAGGGCGAGACGCTCTCGATCGCGTTCGCCGGCGAGGGCCAGCACCAGGACGCCGGGGCCAAGATGGTCCACGCCGCTCCCCACACGTCGAGCTCGATCCTGAGCAAGTCGGTGGCCCGCGGCGGCGGCCGGACGTCGTACCGCGGTCTGGTGCAGGTCAACGAGGGGGCCCACGGCTCGAAGTCCAACGTCCTGTGCGACGCACTGCTCGTCGACCAGATCAGCCGCTCCGACACCTATCCCTACGTCGACATCCGCGAGGACGACGTCTCGATGGGTCACGAGGCCAGCGTGTCGAAGGTCTCCGACGACCAGCTCTTCTACCTCATGTCCCGCGGGATGGAGGAGGACGAGGCGATGGCGATGATCGTCCGCGGCTTCGTCGAGCCGATCGCCAAGGAGCTGCCGATGGAGTACGCCCTCGAGCTGAACCGGTTGATCGAACTCCAGATGGAGGGCGCTGTCGGCTAGGGCGCGGAGCGCCCATGCCGACCGCGGCCCCCTCCTCCTCGCCTGGCGGCTCGTCGTCGTATGGCTGGGGTAGGTGCCGGACTTGCGGTTCAAACGACTGCGAATGAAAGAGAATCTGTGACTGTCACTGAAGCGATCGAGACTCCTCCCGAAAAGGTGTCGAGCCACCTGCACCCGGAAGGGTCCTTCGAGGTCGCCGACCACATCGTGCCGACCGGCCGCGAGGAGATCTGGCGCTTCACCCCGCTCAAGCGGCTACGCAAGCTGCACGCCGACGCCGAGTTCGGGCCGACGACCATCAAGTCCACCTGGAACGCCCCCGACGGCGTCCGGGTCGAGCAGGTCGACGGCGAGGAGGCCAAGGGCCTGCGCGGCATCAGCGGCCTGGTTCCCAACACCCTGTTCGGCGCCCGGGTCCTGGCCGAGGTGCCGACCACGCTGCTCGTCGACGTGCCTGCCGAGGCGGAGATCGACGAACCGATCGTCGTGGAGCTCGACGGCAGCAGCGCCGACGGCACCGAGGCGGGGCACGTTGCGCTGCGCTTCGGCAACCACGCCAAGGCAGTGGTGGTGCTCAACCACACCGGCCACGCGGCGCTGGCCCAGGTCGTCGAGGTGTCCGTGGGCGACGGCGCCCAGGTCTCGGTCATCTCGCTGCAGGACTGGGCCGACGACACCGTCCACCTGACCCACCACGAGGCCACCGTCGGACGCGACGCGACCTACAAGCACGTCGCGATCTCCTTCGGCGGCAAGACGGTGCGGATGGACGCCAACGTCCGGTACGCCGGACCCGGTGGCGAGGCCGAGATGCTCGGCCTCTACTTCGCCGACGAGGGCCAGCACATCGAGCACCGGCTGTTCGTCGACCACACCGCTCCGCGGACCAAGAGCCACGCCGTCTACAAGGGTGCGCTCCAGGGTGAGGGTGCCCGGACCGTGTGGATCGGCAACGTGCTGATCCGCAAGGTAGCCGAGGGCATCGAGACCTACGAGGAGAACCGCAACCTGGTCCTCACCGATGGCTGCCACGCCGACTCCGTCCCCAACCTGGAGATCGAGACCGGCGAGATCGAGGGCGCCGGCCACGCCTCGGCGACCGGCCGGTTCGACGACGAGCAGCTGTTCTACCTCCGCTCGCGCGGGGTCAGCGAGGTCGAGGCCCGCCGGCTGGTCGTGCACGGGTTCTTCAACGACCTGATCCGCAAGGTCGGCGTACCCGCCCTCCAGGAGCGCCTGATGGCGACCGTCGAGGACGAGCTCGCCAAGAACGTCCTGAAGGAACTCTGATCTGATGGCCTACGAGAAGGTGTGCGCGGTCGACGAGGTACCCGGCGACGAGGCCCTCGCCGTGACCATCGGCGACCTCGAGCTGGCGATCGCCCGCGACGGCGACGAGATCTTCGCCGTCCAGGACGTCTGCTCCCACGCGGAGGTCGCCCTCAGCGAGGGCGAGGTCGCCGACGGTACCGTCGAGTGCTGGCTCCACGGCTCCTGCTTCGACCTGCGCACCGGAAAGCCCACCCACCTGCCGGCCACCGAGCCGGTGGCCACGTTCGCGGTCGAGGTCCGCGGCGGCGACGTCTACGTCGACGCCACCGAGACCCTCAACGGCGTCAGGCCGAGCTGACTTACCCAAGGAGAGAAATGACCACGCTGGACATCAAGGACCTGCACGTCTCGGTCGACACCGAGGACGGCCCCAAGGAGATCCTCAAGGGGGTCACGCTGACCATCACGGACGGCCAGACCCACGCGATCATGGGCCCCAACGGATCGGGCAAATCGACGCTGGCCTACTCGATCGCGGGCCACCCGAAGTACCAGATCACGAGCGGCACGGTCACCCTCGACGGAGCAGACGTGCTGGCCATGTCGGTCGACGAGCGGGCCCGCGCCGGGCTGTTCCTCGCGATGCAGTACCCCGTCGAGGTGCCCGGGGTGTCTGTCTCCAACTTCCTGCGCACCGCGAAGACCGCGATCGACGGTGAGGCGCCGAAGCTGCGCACCTGGGTCAAGGACGTCAACAGCGTCATGGAGCGGCTCAACCTCGACGCGTCGTTCTCCCAGCGTTCGGTCAACGAAGGATTCTCCGGCGGCGAGAAGAAGCGGCACGAGATCGCCCAGCTGGAGCTGCTGAACCCGAAGGTGGCGGTTCTCGACGAGACCGACTCGGGCCTCGACATCGACGCGCTCAAGATCGTCGCCGAGGGCGTCAACCGGTTCCGCGAGCAGGAGGGCAAGGGCGTCCTGCTGATCACGCACTACACCCGGATCCTGCGCTACATCCAGCCCGACTTCGTCCACGTGTTCGTCGACGGCCGGATCGCCGAGGAGGGTGGGCCCGAGCTGGCCGACCAGCTCGAGGCGGAGGGCTACGACAAGTACACGAAGGCCCGCACCGGAGGTTGAGGTGGTTTCGAGGCTCGCTTCGCTCGCACCTCAACCTCCGGCAAGCCTCGAAACCCGGTGAGACGAAAGGAAATCTGATGGAGGGTCTGCTCCCCGATCTGGACGTCATCCGCAAGGACTTCCCGATCCTCTCCCGCACGCTCTCCGGGGGACAGCCGCTGGTCTACCTCGACAGCGCCAACACCTCGCAGAAGCCGCAGGTCGTGATCGACACCATGGTCGACCACCTCGAGCGCCACAACGCCAACATCGCGCGCGCGATGCACCAGCTGGGAGCCGAGTCGACCGAAGCGTTCGAGAACGCTCGCGACAAGGTGGCGGCGTTCATCAACGCGCCGAGTCGCGACGAGGTGATCTTCACCAAGAACATCTCCGAGGGGCTCAACCTGGTCGCCAACACCCTCGCCTGGGCCCGCGGTCCGCTCGCGGTCGGGGAGGGCGACGAGGTGGTGATCACCGAGATGGAGCACCACTCCAACATCGTGCCGTGGCAGCTGCTGACCGAGCGGAAGGGCGCCACGCTGCGCTGGTTCGGCCTCACCGACGACGGACGCCTCGACCTCTCCAACATCGACGAGCTGATCAACGAGCGGACCAAGGTGGTCTCGCTGACCTGGATCTCCAACATGCTCGGAACCGTCAACCCGGTGGCGGAGATCGCCCGGAGGGCGCACGAGGTCGGTGCGATCGTGGTGATCGACGCGGCCCAGGCCGCCCCGCAGATCCCGGTCGATGTGGTGGCCTCCGGCGCCGACATCGTGGGCTTCACCGGCCACAAGGTGGTCGGTCCGACCGGCATCGGCGCGCTGTGGGGCAAGCGTGAGGTCCTCGACCAGCTGCCGCCGTTCCTGGGTGGGGGCGAGATGATCGAGACCGTCGCCATGGAACGCTCGACCTACGCTGGCATCCCCCACAAGTTCGAGGCCGGTACGCCGCCGATCGTGGAGGCCGTGGGCCTCGGTGCAGCGGTCGACTACCTCTCGCACGTCGGCATGGAGAACATCCACGCCCATGAGCAGGCCGTGACGGCGTACGCGCTGGAGGGCCTGGCCACCGTGCCGGGGCTGACCGTCCTCGGCCCGCTCGACGCCGCTCAGCGTGGCGGGGCGATCAGCTTCGAGATCGAGGGCGTGCACCCGCACGACGTCGCCCAGGTGCTGGACTCGCGCGGCATCGCCGTCCGGGCGGGTCACCACTGTGCCAAGCCCGCGCACGCGCGCTACGGCGTGCAGAGCTCGACGCGGATGTCGTCGTACCTCTACACGACGCCCGCCGAGATCGACGCCCTCGTGGAGGGTCTGGAATACACGCGCTCCTACTTCAAGTTGGGCTGAGGAAGGAGTGAGATGAGCGCAGAGCTGGATTCGCTGTACCAGGAAATCATTCTCGACCACTACAAGAACCCCCGCCACGGCGGCCTGCGGGATCCCTACGAGGCCGAGGTGCACCACGTCAACCCGACCTGCGGTGACGAGGTGACCCTGCGCGTCCACCTCACCGACGGGATGGTCGAGGACGTGTCCTACGACGCCGTCGGCTGCTCCATCTCGCAGGCGTCGGCCTCGGTGCTCACCGAGCTGGTGATCGGCAAGAAGATCGACGACGCCATGGCCATCCACCAGGACTTCCTGACCCTGATGCAGGGCCGGGGGGCGGTGGAGCCCGACGAGGACGTGCTGGAGGACGCGATCGCCTTTGCCGGGGTCGCGAAGTTCCCGGCCCGGGTGAAGTGCGCGTTACTGTCGTGGATGGCATGGAAGGACGCGACCGTGCAGACCTTGGAGGAGACCTCATGACCACCGAAAACCCCGTCGACCACGGGGACCTGCCCGACGTCCCGGAGGCGGAGGCCACCGGCGGCGGGACCGCGACGGTGACCGAGGACGACGTCACCGAGGCGATGAAGGACGTGGTCGACCCAGAGCTCGGCATCAACGTGGTCGACCTGGGCCTCGTCTATGGCGTGCACGTCGACGAGGGCTCCAACGCCGTCATCGACATGACGCTCACCTCGGCCGCGTGCCCGCTGACCGACGTGATCCAGGACCAGACCAACTCCGCCCTGGAGGGCTTGGTCAACGACGTCGCCATCAACTGGGTCTGGATGCCGCCCTGGGGCCCCGACAAGATCACCCCCGACGGCCGCGAGCAGCTTCGGGCGCTGGGGTTCAACGTCTGAGCCTCGCGGACCGCGACAGCGGGAACGCCACGAGGTCTTGTGGCGATCGACAGGAGTCCGGGATGCGTTCCCGACCTGCCCTGGTCCTGCGCACGTACATTCCCCAGGCAATGGTTGCAAGGACGGCACGTACTGTTGCTGCATGCCCAGCAAGTCGCCGACGAACCAGCCGACCGACGTCGAGGCCTTCTGGGAGCTGGCGCGGTTCCACGCCCGGCTGAACAGTGCGCCGACCTACTTCGGCCCGAGCACGCTCGAGGTCGTGCCTCCTCCGTCGTGGGCGTTCGGCGACTCCGCCGAGGAGGCCGACGAGCTGCTGCGGCTCGTCCTCGACGGCACCAAGACCGCGACCGCGGGCGCGCTCTGGGACTTCGAGGCGGAAGGCGAGAGCCTGCCCGAGGTCGGCAGCCTGAGCATCCTGCTCGACGGCCGGGGTCACCCGCGTGCCCTGATCAACGTCACGGACGTGGCCGTGGTCCCGTTCGACCAGGTCGGGGAGGAGCATGCCCGCCTCGAAGGGGAGGGCGACCGGTCGCTCGACCACTGGCGCACAGTCCATGAGCGGTTCTTCAGCGAGGTCTCCAGCCGCGGGTTCGAGCCCGACATGCCGGTGGTGCTGGAACGCTTCGAGGTCATCTACCAGGCGGAGTAGCGACGGCCAGCACGTCGACCGATCACTCGCTGGAGTACGACGGCAAGGGCGGCTGCCAGTCGAGCGCCGTGTGCGGCGCGTAGTTGCCGATCTCGTCCTCGGGCCAGGTCCCGCTGCCGACGTACTCGCGCCCGTCCAGGGTCAGCTCGACGGTGTATTCGAACGGGCCATTTCCTCCCAGCTCGACGGCGCGGTCGCTCTTCGACTCCGGGACGCTGAACCAGAGGTTGCCCTCGATGTAGCAGTCGTCCGGCGGGGGCAGCGGAATCGTGACGGACTCGCCTGAGGGATCCTCGACCGTCACCGTGGCGCTGGCCCGCTCCGGGTGCAGGGCAAGGTTCTCGATACCCAGCTCCACGCCGTAGCTGTCCAGCGCTCCGTCGAGCTCGGTCAGGACAGACACGGTGCCGTCGGCGGCCTGCGGGTCGTCACCCACGCGGGTCGTCGTCCAGCGGAAGGTGGTGAAGAAGTCTCCTTCCGGACCTCGTCCTTCGAGGTCCACGTCCCACGTGCCGGCGGGACCGGCCGGCCGCACCACGAACGTGTGGGCCCCGGTCCGTTCCGCCGGCACGCTGATGTGCCGCGAACAGCGGTCACCGGGTTCGCGGAAGGTCGCCCGCCATTTCCAGTCGGCCAGCCCGAACCCGAGCTCGACGCGGTCGGGGCTGCCGACGGAGGCGGGCCGCGTCGGCGGCGCTCCGTCGAAGCAACCGCTCTCGAAGCAGGTGGTCCAGGCGAACAACTCGAGGCCAGAGTCGCCGGAGGTGACCACCACCGGCGGGGGCAGGTCTGGGTTGCTGGGGTTGACCGCGGGCAGCCGGTCACCACCTTCGGTCACGACGGCGTCGCCGCCGCAGGAGGCGAGCACCAGGGCGGCTGCCAGGGCCGCGATGCGCGTCAGGTCCACACCGGGTAAGACGGGACCGGGGCCTGAGGGGTTCCCGGCCGCCGTACCGTGGCTCCATGCCCACCGTCCTCGTGCCCAGCACGCGCATCGAGCGCTGGGTGCTCAACTTCAACGGCCGGCACGGGCAGACGGCGCTGGGTGTCTCCGACGGTGCGCTGACGGGTGCGGCGGGCGACGGGTCGACGTTCACGGCCCGGCTGCCGTTCGACGGGGAGTACGACGGTCTGCCGGACGTGGCGGCGTTCCGGCTGGAGGCGCTGCCGCCGGATCGCTGGGGAGTGCTGCTCGTGAGGAAGGGCGGCTTCGCGGTGGCCCGGCTGGCGGGCACCGAGCTGGTCGAGCACAAGGTCGGCCAGCGGCACGTGCAGGGGCGGACCAAGGCCGGTGGGCAGAGCCAGCAGCGGTTCTCCCGTCGCCGCGACAATCAGGCTCGGCAGGCGTTCGAGGCGGCCGCGGACCACGCGGCGCGGATCCTCGGAGCGTCGGGCAACGCGATGCTGGTCACCGGCGGCGACCGGGCGGCGGTCGACGAGGTGCTGGCCGACTCCCGCCTCTCCCGGTTCCGGGTGGTCGAGCCCTGGCTGCCGGTGCCCGACCCCAAACGGGCCGTCCTCGACCAGGCGGTCGCCGACGCGCAGGCGATCCGGGTCGACGTCGACAACGCCTAGATCCGCGTTTTTGGGCAGGTCCAGTGTCAGGATTCCGACATGTGGGAGCCCCAGCCAGGCTGGCATGCGGTGCCCGGCGGCAGCGGCATGTCGACGGTCGGCGTCTGGCGGACGGTCCTCGACGACCGCCCGGTCGTGGTCAAGCGCCTCGGCGCGCCCTCCGAGCACGACCCCGCCGAGCTCGGCGACCGTCGCCACTTCGCCTACTGGCGCCGGGCCGCTGACGTCGCCAGCTCGGGGTTGGTCACCGCCACGCCCGGGCTGCGCGGACCACTCGACGCCGTGGTCGAGGAGGACGTCGACGGGATCACCCTGATCATGGACTGGGTCGAGGACGCCGCCAACAGCGGCCTGTTCGCCGCGAACGCCATGGGACGGTTCGCCGGCGCCGACCTCGGCCCGGTGACCTGGCTGGCCCGCGACCAGCTCCGCGACCGGCTGGCCAGGGTCGAGCGCCGCGGCGGATGGCGGACCCTCCACCGGACCACCGTTGCCGACGTCGCCGACCACCTGTGGCGCCGGCGGCACTCGTTGCTCGACGCCCTCGACGAGCTGACCCAGGTGCCCCAGCACGGCGACCCGGTGCCGGCCAACCTGCCCGGCCGCGAGGGCGATGAGGTGATCGCCATCGACTGGGGGATGCTCGGCCACGGTCCGGTCGGGGCCGACCTGGGCTACTACCTGCTCTCCGCGCGGGAGGACTTCGAGCCGCTGGTCGACAGCTACCTCATGGGCCTGCCGGCGCAGCTCGCGAGCCGGGAGGAGGTCGAGCTCGGCGCCCGGGTCACGGCCGTGTACACAGTCCTCACCCGCGCCGACTGGGCACTGGCGCGGGTGGCCGGGGGAGAAGGGGCGCTCGCGGCGAAGTACCGTCACCCCAGCGTCGCGCCGTACCTCCGCGCGCTGCAGCGGCAGTTCCCGCAGATCGAGGCGCTCCTCGACTGAACCGGTCAGTTTTCAGAGCTGCGAGGCCGAGAACGTGTCGCAGGCGTCCATCGAGCCCTGCTGGTAGCCAGTCTGGAACCAGCGCTGTCGCTCCTCGGCCGACCCGTGGGTCCAGCTCTCGGGGTCGACCCGCCCGCCCGACTGCTGCTGGATCCGGTCGTCGCCCACCGACTTGGCGGCTTCGAGCGCCTCGGCCATGTCCTGCTGGGTGATGTCGGTGATCAGCGGCACCCCGGAGGCGTCCTCAGTGCTGGTGGCGGCACGCGCCCACATGCCGGCGTAGCAGTCGGCCTGCAGCTCGAGTCTCACGGAGTCGCTCTCCGGACCCTGCTGGGTGCGCACCTTCCCCATCGCACCGGTGAGGTTCTGGATGTGGTGGCCATACTCATGCGCGAGCACGTAGGGCTCGACGAAGTCGCCGGCCGGCCCACCGAGCTGGCCCTGCAGGACATCCTCGAAGAAGGTGGTGTCGAGGTAGATGTTGCGGTCCGCCGGGCAGTAGAACGGCCCGACCTGGGAGCTGGCCTGGCCGCAGCCGGTGTTGATCGCGCCTGAGAACGTCGCCAGTCCCTTCTCGGGACTGAAGCTGACCCCGGACTGGGACTCGAGGGTGTCGGCCCAGAAGTCGGTGAGGGAGTTCTCGACGGCCACTCGGGCGCAGTCCTCGTCCTGGTTGGCGTCCTCGCCCGTCTGGCAGTTCGCGTAGCGCTCGGTGCCCCCGGCGTCGACCCGGCTGGTGTCGAGGCTGCCGCCGGAGGACGGCACCCCGCCGCTGCCGTCGCCGCCGCCGCCCACGAGCTGGAAGATGACGATGACGATGATGACGAGCACCAGCCCGCCGATGCCGCCGCCAGCCTTGGCCCCGCCGGGGATCGGGAGGCGCATCCCGGTGCCGCCCGCACCGCCCCCGCGCCGGCCAGAGTCGGAGACGCGGCTGCGGTCGAGCCTGGCCTTGGGGTTGAAGCGCACCGGCATACACTAGCGAGCCTGATGATCACCGCGCAGCGCCTCGAGGTCCGCGCGGGGGCTCACCTCCTCATGGACAACGTCAGCTTCCGGGTCGCTGCCGGCGACAAGGTCGGGCTGGTCGGGCGCAACGGCGCCGGCAAGACCACCCTGACGAAGATCCTCGCCGGAGAAGGGCTGCCCGCGTCCGGGACGGTCCTGACCACCGGGGAGGTCGGTTACCTCCCGCAGGATCCCCGCATCGGCAACCCCGACATCCCGGCCCGCGAGCGGATCCTGTCCGCGCGCGGCCTCGACGACGTCGTACGGCGCCTGCGCGCCGCCGAGGGCGAGATGGGCAGCCCCGACGTAGCGGTCCAGGAGCGGGCCATGCGCCGCTACTCGCAGGCGGACGCGGAGCTGCACGTGGGCGGCGGTTACGCCGCGGAGTCGGAGGCCGCCCAGATCGCCCACAGCCTCGGCATCGAGGACCGGCTCCTCAACCAGCCGCTGCGCACCCTCTCCGGGGGCCAGCGGAGGCGGGTCGAGCTGGCCCGGATCCTCTTCTCGGGTGCCGACACCCTGCTCCTCGACGAGCCCACCAACCACCTCGACGCGGACTCCATCGTGTGGCTTCGGGAGTTCCTGAAGGCACACAAGGGCGGGCTGGTGGTGATCAGCCACGACAACGCCCTGCTCGAGGCCACCGTCAACCGCGTCCTGCACCTCGACGCCAACCGGGCGGAGATCGACGTCTACAACATGGGATGGAGGGCCTACCTCCAGCAGCGCGAGACCGACGAGAAGCGGCGCAAGCGGGAGCGGGTCAACGCCGAGAACAAGGCGAAGACGCTCACCGACCAGGCCAACCGGATGCGGGCGAAAGCCACCAAGGCCCAGGCCGCCCAGTCGATGCTGAAGCGGGCCGAGAAGCTGAAGGCCGGTATCGAGGGCGAGCGCCGCGCCGACAAGGTCGCGCGGATCAAGTTCCCGGCGCCCGCGCCATGCGGGAAGACACCCCTGACCGCAGAGGAGCTCTCGAAGTCCTACGGGTCACTCGAGGTCTTCACCGACGTCGACCTCGCAGTCGACAAGGGATCCCGGGTGGTGATCCTCGGCTTGAACGGCGCAGGCAAGACCACACTGCTTCGGATCCTCGCCGGCGTCGACCGCCCCGACACCGGGGCGGTCACACCCGGACACGGCCTCAAGCTCGGCTACTACGCACAGGAGCACGAGACCCTCGACACCGGCCTGACCGTGCTCGAGAACCTCCACTCCGCGGCGCCACAGCTCACCGACACCGAAGCGCGGTCGGTGCTCGGGTCCTTCCTGTTCTCCGGCGACGACGCCAACAAGCCGGCCAGCGTCCTGTCCGGTGGCGAGAAGACCCGCCTCGCCCTGGCCATCCTCGTCGTCTCCAGCGCCAACGTGCTGCTGCTCGACGAGCCCACCAACAACCTCGACCCCGCCTCCCGGGAGGAGGTCCTGGCGGCGATCCGTACCTACCAGGGCGCGATCATCCTGGTCACCCACGACGAGGGGGCGGTGACGGCGCTCGAGCCTGACCGGGTCCTGATCCTGCCCGACGGTGTCGAGGACCTCTGGAACGCGGAGTACGCCGACCTGGTGGCGCTGGCCTAGGTGTGATGCCTAGGCCCGGGCCTTGACCGTCCAGGCAGTCGCGTCGATCTCGAACGGCGGTTGGGGGAGATACCGCCGGCAGGCATGCTTCAGCGACTCCCGGCCGCGTTCGTCCAGCCGGGCGACGTAGGAGCCGGCCGGCCCGACTCCCATCTCGTACGGGGCCCACCACTCGTCGAACGAGTCGAACCCGACGGTCACCGTGATGCTCCCCGAATGGAGGTCACTCAGCCCGGCCCGGACGAACAGCTCGGCGAGATGGCCCTCGCGGGTCCCGGGCCGCGCGCTCTCGTCGATCGCCTGAGGGTCGAGGTCGCGGACCGCCCGCCAGAACGTCGTCAGCGGACCACTGATGCCGGCGTGATCCCACACGTTCGCCGCCACCAGCCCTCCGGGACGCGTCACCCGGGCCATCTCGGCGAGGCCGGCGACCGGATCGCTCATGAAATGGACGACGAGCTGGGCGACCGTGAGGTCGAAGCCGCCATCGGCGAACGGAAGATCCTCCGCCGAGCCCTCCTGCACCTCGGCTCCCGGAATTCGGCGGCGCGCGGCCTCGACGAACGGAGGCGAGGGGTCGATGGCCACCACACCGGCTGCACCGACCCGGGCCGCCAGCTCTGCGGTGAGCACCCCCGGCCCGCAACCCACGTCGAGGACGCGCTGGCCCGGCCTCAGGTCGAGCAGTTCGACGAAGCGGACTGCCAGAGGCTCCGAGTAGACGCCCATGAACCGCGTGTAGGCATCAGGTGTGACGTCGAAGCTCACCCGACGAGGGTATCCGCGATGATGGCCGCATGACTCCCGACCAGATCGCCGCCGCCGGACTCCGCTACGTCGTCGACGGATCGGTCGCGACCATCACGCTCGACCGGCCCGAGGTCCGCAACGCGCAGACCCCCACGATGTGGCGCGCGCTCGCCGCGATCGGGCGGGATATCTCCGACGACGTGCGGGTCGTGGTGGTCCGCGGCGAGGGCAGCAGCTTCTCCGCGGGACTGGACCGCGCGATGCTCGAGCCCGGCGGGGGAGACGGTCAGGAGACCGTGGCCGGCCTGCTCGCGAAGTCCGACGAGGAGTTCTCCGCGACGATCGACGAGTACCAGCAGGGCTTCACCTTCCTGCGTGACCCGCGGTTCATCTCGATCGCCGTGGTCCAGGGACACGCGATTGGCGCCGGCTTCCAGCTCGCCCTCTCCTGCGACCTCCGGGTCATCGCCGACGACGCCCAGTTCTCCATGAAGGAGTCCACGCTGGGGCTGGTGCCCGACCTGACGGGAACAAAGCCGCTGGTCGACAGCGTTGGCTACGCGAGAGCGCTGGAGATCTGCGCAACCGCGCGGACTGTCGCGGCGAACGAGGCACTCGAGATCGGGCTGGTGACAGTCGCCGTACCGGCCGCCGATCTCGACGCGACGGTCACCGACCTCGTCGGCGCCCTCACCGCACCGATGGTCGGTGCGGTCCGCGAGACCAAGGCGCTGCTCCAGGCGGCGTCCGGCCGGAGCCTTTCGGACCAGCGCCGCTTCGAACGAGAAGCGCAGGTACGCAGGTTCCGGGAGCTCGCCGGCCTGCTGGCGGGCCAGGACTAAGGAGGTAGCCGTGTCGCTCAGCATGGGCATGGGCCCGGCGTGGCGCCACATGCGCACCGACCGCGACTCCGTCAAGGGTGGCGTCGACCGCAGGACCGTCCGGCGCGTGGTCGGCTTCGCGGGCCCGCACAAGGCCGCCATCGCCGTGTTCCTCCTGGTCACGGTCGTCGACGCGGGGCTGGTGGTCGTCAACCCGCTCCTGGTCCAGCGGCTCATCGACGACGGCATCTCGAAGGGCAATTCAGGTCTCGTGACCGTCCTCGCGATGACCATGGTGGGCGTGGCGCTGCTCGGCGCTGTCCTGTCGGTCGCCGGCAGCTACTTCTCGTCGCGCATCGGTGAGGGCCTGATTTATGACCTGCGCAACCGCGTGTTCGGACATGTCCAGCGCCAGTCGTTGGCCTTCTTCACCCGGACCCAGACCGGGGCCCTGGTGTCCAGGCTCAACAACGACGTGATCGGTGCTCAACGCGCCTTCACGTCGACACTCTCGAACACCGTCTCCAGCAGCATCTCGGTGGTCGTGGTGGGCATCACCATGTTCGCGCTCAGCTGGGAGGTGACGCTGCTGTGTCTGGCGCTCTTCCCGATCCTGCTCCTGTCCTCCCGCTGGGTGAGCGCCCGGCTGGCGAAGCTCACCCGGGAGCAGATGGACGGCAACGCCGACATGGGCAACGTGATGACCGAGCGGTTCAACGTCGGCGGGGCCATGCTGCTCAAGCTCTTCGGCGACCGACACACCGAGGACGCCCTGTTTGCGAGCAAGGCCGGCCACGTCCGTGACCTGGGCATCCGGATCTCGCTGATCTCGCGGATCTTCGTTGCGGCCATGCTACTCGTGCCGGCCCTGGCCACAGCCGTCGTCTACGGCGTCGGCGGACACCTCGCCATCTCGGGCACTCTCACCGTCGGAACCCTGATCGCGCTCGCGACGCTGCTCCTCCGGCTGCTCGGCCCCCTGCAGAGCCTCTCCAACGTGCGGATCGACGTGATGACCGCACTGGTCAGCTTCGAGCGGGTCTTCGAGGTGCTCGACCTGCCGTCCCTGATCCAGGAGAAGCCCGATGCGGTGGCGCTGCCGCCGCGGGCATCCCGGCTGGAGTTCGAGGAGGTCACCTTCACCTACCCGCGGGCCGACGAGATCTCGCTGGCCTCACTGGAGTCGGTGGCGCGAGCCGATTCCCGCGACACCGGCCAGGTCCTCAACGGCATCTCCTTCACGGCCGAGCCCGGACAGATGGTCGCGCTGGTCGGACCCTCCGGGGCCGGCAAGACCACCGCCACGCATCTCGTCGCGCGGCTCTACGACGCCGACACCGGGGTCGTCCGGGTCGGGGGCCGGGACGTCCGCGACGTGACCTTGCAGTCGCTCGAGGACGTGGTCGGCTACGTCACGCAGGACGCCCACATGTTCCACGACACGATCCGGGCCAACCTGCTCTACGCCCGCCCGGGCGCCACGGATGCAGAGGTGTGGACGGCGCTCGAATCGGCCCAGATCGCGCGGCTGGTGCGGTCGCTGCCCGACGGGCTCGACACCGTGGTGGGAGACCGCGGCTACCGCCTGTCCGGGGGCGAGCGGCAGCGCCTCGCGATCGCCCGGCTGCTGCTCAAGGCTCCCGCGGTCGTCGTCCTGGACGAGGCCACGGCCCACCTCGACAGCGAGTCGGAGCTGGCGGTCCAGCGGGCGCTCGACGCCGCTCTGGAGGGCCGCACCTCGCTGGTGATCGCCCACCGGCTCTCCACCGTGCGCAACGCGGACCGGATCCTGGTCCTCGACGAGGGCCGGATCGTCCAGGAGGGCACCCACGCGGAGCTGCTGGCGCAGGGCGGGCTCTACGCCGACCTCTACCGCACGCAGTTCATCGAGGACGCACCCGTCGCATAGCGGAAGGTGGTGGCTCCCCCCGGGGAGCCACCACCTCTGCACCCTCCGTCAGGGGGTCTAGGCCGAAGCCTTCCGTCGGACCAGGGCGACGACCGTCGCCCCGAAGCCGAACAGCAGGGCCAGGAGCGGGAGCAGCGGCTGATGGTGCTGCTCCTGCCCGGGCAGACCGGACTCGATCGCGGTCGGGACCTGCGCAGCCTGCGCGTTTGCGGACTGAGCGGCGGCCTGAGTAGCGGCCTGGGTGCCTTGGCTGTTCTTCACCGAGGCCTGAGCCCCGAGGACCACGGTGCTGGCGTTGCCACCAGGGGTGTTGTCACCCGGAGGGGTGTTGTCGCCCGGAGGGGTGTTGTCGTCGGGCGGGGTGTTGTCGTCGGGCGGGGTGTTGTCGTCGGGCGGGGTGTTGTCGTCGGGCGGGGTGTTGTCGTCCGGCGGGGTGGTGGTCGTCTCGCAGGGCTCGACCCAGAACACCTTGTGCTTGACGTTGCTGCCCTGGGAGTAGTCGGTGTAGGCGGTCAGCTTGACGTGGTAGCCGTGCTTGGGGTGCGGGTCGCCCTCGAAGGTCAGGC
>DASSJR010000125.1:0-3827 GCA_035691135.1 Nocardioides sp.
CGCGGCGTCGGCCGGCCGGGGCTCGACCAGCAGGGTGGCCGGGCCCTCGGGCGTGCGGTGGCCACGCCAGTGGCGGGTGCGGCCGGCGCTGCGCTCGATGCGGTACGTCGGGTCGCCCGGACCGCGCCGGGACTGGGCGAGGAGCTGGCCGACCGGGCAGGGCCAGTCGGGACGCCAGGTCCGCACGCGCTCGGTCACCCGTCAACAGTAGGTTGGACCCGTGGGCGAGGAGGAGCGCAGGGTGCAGCGGGATCTCGAGGAGGGCATCGAGCGGGACTTCTCCGCGCGGATGTCCTACGGCGACTACCTCTGCCTCGACCGGCTGCTCTCTGCCCAGCGACCGCAGAGCGACCCCCCGCTGCACGACGAGCTGCTGTTCATCATCCAGCACCAGACCTCCGAGCTCTGGCTCAAGCTGATGGTCCACGAGCTCCGGTCGGCCCGCAGGCTCCTCGGCGCCGACGACCTTGCGCCGGCCCTGAAGCGGATGGCGCGGATCAAGCACATCCAGCACGTCCTCACCGACCAGTGGACCGTGCTGGCGACGATGACGCCGAGCGAGTACGCCGAGATCCGGCCGTTCCTGGCCACGAGCTCGGGCTTCCAGTCGGCGCAGTACCGGGAGGTCGAGTTCCTCCTCGGCAACAAGGACGCCGACATGGTCGAGGTCTTCGCCCACGACCCCCAGTCCCAGCTGGAGCTGGAGACGCTGCTCCACGAGCCGAGCCTGTACGACGAGTTCCTCGCCTTCCTGTCCCGGCAGGGATACGCCGTACCTGCCGAGCTCCTCGACCGCGACTGGTCGCAGCCGCACCGGCTCAACCCGGCCCTCGTGGACGCCTTCGCGAAGGTCTACGCCGCCCCGCACGACCACTGGGGCGTCTACGAGACCTGCGAGGAGCTGGTCGACATCGAGGACAACTTCCAGGACTGGCGGTTCCGGCACCTCCAGGTCGTGCAGCGGACCATCGGTCACAAGACCGGTACTGGCGGGTCGACCGGCGTCGACTTCCTGCGCCGGGCGCTCGACCTGACCTTCTTCCCCGAGCTGTTCGCGGTGCGGACCCGGATCGGTGAGTGAGGGCCCGGGCTTGCTGCTCGCCGACATCGTCGCCGCTTCGCGAGCCGTCGCCGCGACCCGTTCCCGCAAGGCGAAGGTCGCCGCGCTCGCCGACGCCCTGGCCCGCGCTGCGCCGGAGGAGATCGAGACGGTGGCGTCCTACCTCGCGGGGTCTCTGCGCCAGCGTCGTACCGGTCTGGGCTGGCGCGGCGTCAGCGACCTGCCGGAGCCGGCGGACTCCCCGAGCCTGGAGGTGCGGGAGGTTCACGCGCTCTTCGACCGGATCGCCGCGCTGTCCGGCGCCGGCTCGCAGGCGGCCCGAAAGGCAGCCGTGGCCGAGCTGTTCGGCCGGGCGACGGCCGACGAGCAGGCGTGGCTGCGGGGGATCGTCACCGGAGCCGTCCGGCAGGGCGCGCTCGACGCCCTGCTGCAGGAGGCGGTCGCCGCAGCGGCCGCCGTGCCCCTGACCGTCGTACGCCGCAGCGCGATGCTGGCCGGCTCGACACCGGAGGTGGCGCTGGCCGCGCTGACCGGCGGCGAGGAGGCACTGGCCGGCTTCGGGCTCGAGGTGGGCCGCCCGGTCCTGCCGATGCTGGCCTCGAGCGCATCCGACCTGGCTTCCGCGATGACAAAGGCCGGTGGTGGCGAAGTCGCCGTGGACGTGAAGCTCGACGGGATCCGGATCCAGGTCCACCGCTCCGGGGAGACGATCCTGGTCGTCACCCGGTCGCTCGACGACATCACGGCGCGGCTCCCCGAGGTGGTCGAGGTCGCCCGCGGGGTGGCGGCGACGTCGTTCGTCCTCGACGGGGAGGCGATCGCGCTGGACACCGACGGCCGGCCCCGGCCGTTCCAGGAGACCGCCTCCCGCACGGCCATGGGCAGCGGCGTCGAGGTCACGCCGTACTTCTTCGACGTGCTGCACGTCGACGGCGCCGACCTGCTCGACTCCCCCGGTCACGAGCGGGCGGCGGCCCTGGAGACGCTGGTCCCCGAGGCGAACCGGGTTGCCCGTCTGGTCACGTCCGACCCCGACGCGGCCGGTCGGTTCCTCGACGAGGCGCTGGCCGCCGGGCACGAGGGCGTGGTGGTCAAGAACCTCGCGGCGGCGTACGACGCCGGCCGCCGCGGCTCGGCCTGGGTGAAGGTGAAGCCGGTGCACACCCTTGACCTGGTCGTGCTCGCCGTCGAGTGGGGCAGCGGCCGACGGGAGGGCTGGCTCTCCAACATCCACCTCGGCGCGCGGGACCCCGACTCCGACGGCTTCGTGATGCTGGGCAAGACCTTCAAGGGCATGACCGACGAGATGCTCACCTGGCAGACCGAGCGGTTCACCGAGCTGGCCGTCTCCCCCGACACCATCCGCGACCACTACGTCGTCGAGGTGCGGCCCGAGCAGGTGGTCGAGATCGCCTTCGACGGACTCCAGCGGTCCACCCGCTACCCCGGCGGTGTCGCGCTCCGGTTCGCCCGGGTGGTGCGCTACCGGGACGACAAGACCGCGGCCGAGGCGGACACGATCGACCAGGTGCGGGAGCACTTCGGGGGCTGACGGACCGACCCGGATCTCGTCACAACTGTCCAACTCCGGGTTGCAGGATGCCTACGATGACCGCATGGCCACTGCCCCGGAGACCGACGGACGGCGGACGGCAGCGGCTGCGCGGCGCCGTACCCGCGAGAAGCAGATCCTCGACGCGACCCGGGCGCTGTTCGACGAGCGCGGCGTCGCCGAGGCGCGGATCGACCACATCGCCGACGCGGTCGGGATCAACCGGGCGATCGTCTACCGGCACTTCACGGGCAAGGAGGAGATGTTCGCGCTCACCCTGGTCGGCTACCTGGACGAGCTGACCGAGGCCCTCACCGCCGCGTCGGCGAACGGGAAGCCGCGCGACCGGCTGGCCGCCCTGACCGGTGCGTTCGTGGACTACGGCGTCCAGTACCCCGCCTTCGTCGACTGCGCCCAGGCCCTGATGCGACGCAGCGGGCCGGAGCTGTTCGAGGAGATCTCGGAGTCCGCGATCTACCGGCTGGGCCGCGCGATCTCCTCCTGTCTCGCCGTGCTCACGGCGTCTCTCGAGGCGGGGGTGGAGTCCGGCGACTTCACCGTGGAGGACCCCGAGCTGCTGGCGAACGCGCTGTACGCCAGCGGGCTCGGCGCCCTGCAGCTGGCCCGGGTCGGCATCCTGGTCAAGGAGGCCGCTCCCGGCGTACCCAAGGTCGCCACGGTCTCCCCCGACCAGGTCAAGGACTACCTCGTCTCCTCAGCCCTCGCCCTGGCCACCGGCCCCCGTTGACGTTGAGTGGGGGCTTCGCGTCCCTTGAATGGTGGATTGGTGCTGACTCGGTGACACCAATCCCCTACTCGACGGACCGGAATCCCCCACTCAACGAGTCGGTCAGCGCTCGAGGATGGCGGTGACGCCCTGGCCGCCGGCGGCGCACACGGAGATCACGCCGCGTCCGGAGCCCTGCTGCTCGAGCAGCTTCGCGAGGGTCATCAGGATCCGGCCGCCGGTGGCGGCGAACGGGTGGCCCGCGGCGAGCGAGGAGCCGTTGACGTTCAGCCGGGCCCGGTCGATCGAGCCGAGCGGGGCGTCGAGACCGAGGCGCTCCTTGCAGAAGATCGGGTCCTCCCAGGCCTTGAGCGTCGCCAGCACCTGCGAGGCGAATGCCTCGTGGATCTCGTAGAAGTCGAAGTCCTGCAGCGAGTAGCCCTCGCGCGACAGCATCCGCGCCATCGCGTACGCCGGCGCCATCAGCA
>DASSJR010000126.1:0-6381 GCA_035691135.1 Nocardioides sp.
CACCCCCGCCACCTCCTCCTCCGCCACCACCCCCGCCTCCGCCGCCGCCACCCGCTCCGTGACCGAGACTCTGCGAGCGAGCAGGGAAGTGCGGTCAAGGGCAGTGGGCTGATGCTGGGGTGCCGTGGAGGTCTACTGGCAGCTGCCCGGCGGGGCGTCGGCGCCGGCGCACAACCCCGGACCGCTCGGCGTCCTCGTCACGATGCGCGAGCAGTGGGAGACGGTCACGCGAGGCGAGCGAGAAGATCCGGCGAGATCACTACCGAGATCGAGCGAGCAACGAGCAGTGCTCAGCGGCTCTCCGTCGGACGCCCTGCAGCCGCACGACGGAGACGTTGTTGCGGGCGCCTTGATGGTTGCGGCAACTCTCCCACCCGGTTGGCCCAGTGGGTCACCAACTCGCCCATCAGCCGTGCCTGGAGCGAGGGCCGCGTGGGCTTTCGGAAGACACCGACCGCGTCACCCCAGTAGGAGCGCTGGCTATCGATGGCTGCGTAGTCGAGCCTCTTCGAGCCCTCTTTTCGGGGCGGCATGTCGACGTAGGCCTCCAGCAGTTCCATACGCGCGAAGGCCGCCAGCGCCCGCATGGAGTCGGGGTAGTACCGCCAGCAGTCGTAGGTGCCGTGGCGGTGGCCTCGGGACGGAGCAATCAGGAACACCAGCCCGCCTGGCTTGAGGACGCGGCTGATCTCCATGAACGAGGCCCAGGGAAACGGGATGTGCTCAAAGGCCTGTGCGGTCATCACCACGTCGACGGTCGACCTTTTCAGGGGGATGCGGTAGGGCTTCGGCATCACGATGTCGACGTTGGCGCCTGCCGCCACGTCGACTCCGACATAATCGCAGTCGTAGCCATCCAGCAGGCCACGGTGCGTCGCGTGGTCCTTCACGACCTGCCGGGAGCCAAGGTCAAGGATCCGGTAGTGCCGGTCGCGGCGCAGGTGCTCATGGATGCACAACTGCATGTGGTCGAGGCTTGACGTGTGCATCCGTCTCCGGCCGGGTTCATAGGGAAGGTCGCGAGGTTGGTGGGCAGTGTACGTGGGCGTCAGCGCAGCAGGTGACACCCGGAATCCCGACACGCAGAAGGGTCGATCCCGACCTCGACCGTGGCAACGACCGGGCCACACCCGGTCAGGCCAGCCGCAGGAACATCACGTGCAGGCCGACATACCCCTGCGAGGGTGACCGGAACGCACCGGGCACGGTGCCGACGATCTCGAAGCCGAGGGCCTGCCACAGGCGTACGGCGGCGACGTTGGTCTCGACCACGGCGTTGAACTGGATGCCGCGGTAACCCTCGTCGCGATGCCACTGGACGACGTGCTCGGCGAGGGCGCGCCCGACGCCGCGGCCACGCGCATCCGGCGCGACCATGAACGACGCGGTGCCGATGTGGTTGCCGGGTCCGGGACGATTGGGACCCATCTTGGCGGTGCCGAGGATCGACCCTCCCCCCTCGAGGACCACCGTCTGGCCGGGAGGCGGCTCCATCCAGAGGTCACGGGCCGAGTCGGGCGTGAGGTCCGAGGGGTAGGCGTAGGTCTCTCCCGCCCGGACGGTGGCGTCGAAGATCGGCCAGATCTGCGGCCAGTCCCCGGCCGTGGCCTGGCGGATGGTCACTCGCCGGTGGATCCGTCGATCGACTCGCGGATCAGGTCCGCGTGGCCGTTGTGGCGGGCGTACTCCTCGATCATGTGGACGACGATCCAGCGCAGGCTGAACTTCCCGTGGCCCCGTCGCGATTCGCGGGCCGAGACCGCGTCGAGACCGCCAGCGTCGAGGACCTGCCGGATGTTCGTGTCGGACGCCGCAATCGCCTCGTCGAGCAACCGGCGCAGCTCGTCGGGCGAGTCGTCTGCCGCGGTGCGGAACTCCCAGTCCGGATCGGCGTACCCGTCCACGTCGCGCCACGGCTCGGCCTCCTGGCGGTCGAGCAGCACCACGCTGAACCACCAGTCCTCGACGAGGGCCATGTGCTTGAGCAGGCCACCCAGGGTCAGCGTGGACGGCTCGAGACGCGTCGCCTGCTGCGCCTGGGTCAGGCCCTCGGTCTTCAGCCGCAGAGTGTCGCGGTGGTAGTCGAGGAAGGCGAGCAGGGTCTCGGCCTCGGTGCCGCGCAGCGGCGGGTCGGTGCGGGTGTCGGAGTCCATGGCCGGAACGCTAGTCGGGACCCGCCCGGGTCGACCACCGAGATCGTTCACCCCCAGAGCCCGAGGAGCTCGCCGCCGATCCTGACGATGAACGCCGAGACGACCACGATGAAGAACACCCGGACGAACCGCGAGCCGCGGGAGACGGCTGTGCGGGCGCCGACGTACCCGCCGGCGAGGTTGCACACGCCCATCACCAGCCCGACCTTCCAGAGCACCGCACCCTGCGGCACGAACACGCACAGGGCGGCCAGGTTGGTCGCCCAGTTCGCCAGCCGCGCCTTCGCCGAGGCCTCGAGGAAGCTGTAGCCCAGCAGCCCGACCAGCGTGAAGACGAAGAAGCTGCCCGTGCCCGGGCCCAGTGCGCCGTCGTAGAACCCGATCGCGAACCCGGTCACCATCGCCGCTGCGGTGTGCCGGTGGCCGGAGAACCGGAGCGCCGTCACCTCACCGAGCCGCGGCTTGAGCAGTACGTAGGTACCGACCACGATCAGCACCACCAGCACGATCGGCGCGAACGCCGACGCCGGGATCTGCGAGGCGGCCAGCGCCCCGAGCACCGACCCGAGGAACGCGAGGATCATCAGTGGCAGGAACGTCCTCGGGTCGGGGCGGACCCGTCGGTAGTACGTCGTGCTGCTCACCGTCGTACCGCAGATCGCGGCGAGCTTGTTGGTCGCCAGCACCTCGACCGGTGCCGCGCCCGGCAGGCCGAGCAGCAGCGCGGGGATCTGGATCAGGCCACCGCCACCGACGACCGCGTCCACGAAGCCCGCCGCCAACCCGGCCAGGGCGAGCAGCGCGAGCACGGTCAGGGTCGGGTCGTCCACCCGGAGGATCGTAGGGTGCTGGCGTGCGCATCGTGTCCCTCCTGCCGTCGACGACCGAGATCCTGTTCGCGATCGGCGCCGGCGATGACGTGGTGGGCGTGACGTTCGAGTGCGACCATCCGCCCGAGGCGCGAGCCCGGACCATCGTGTCCACCTCGGCGATGCCCGAGGGCCTTGCCCCCGCAGAGATCGACGCGTTCGTGGCCGCGGCGATGTCACGCGGCGCGGACCTCTACCACCTCGACGAGGGTGCGCTGTCCGGTCTCGACGCCGATCTGGTGGTCACCCAGGACCTGTGCGCCGTGTGCGCGGTGGACGTGTCGGTGGTCGACGACGCCCTGGCCCACCTCGGCTGCACCGCTTCGGTGTTGACCATCGACCCGCACACCCTGGACGAGGTGCTCGACTCGATCGGTGTGCTGGGCAAGGCCACCGGCCACGAGACCGAGGCGGCAGACCTGGTGGCCGGGCTGCGGGACCGCCTGGCAGCGGTACGGCGACACGTGGCCGGCCGCCCACGGCCGCGGGTGATGCTGCTGGAGTGGACCGACCCGCCGTTCGCGCCGGGTCACTGGGTGCCGGAGATGATCGAGGCCGCCGGCGGCGACCCGCTCCTCGGCACCGCCGGTGAGAAGTCGCGGCGGGTCACCTGGGAGCAGGTCCACGCCGCGGACCCCGAGGTGGTCGTGGTGGCGCCGTGCGGCTACGACCGCGCCGGCTCACAGGCTCTCGCCGACGAGCTGGTCGCCAGCGACGCCCTGCCGGCCGGCGTACCCGTGCACGCCGTGGACGCCAACGCCGCCTGGGCCCGCCCCGGCACCCGTCTGGTCGACGGCATCGAGGAACTGGCCGGCCTCCTGCATCCCTCGTGATGTTGAGTGGGGGAAAAGTGACCGTTGAGTGGGGGATCTGATCCCCCACTCAACGGTCGGGAAACCCCCATTCAACTTCGTATTTGCATTGCTATCCGGGTCGGCGAGGCACACACTCAGGTCGTGGGGGCTGAACTCTCAGTGGAGCCGCATGCCCATGCGGTGTCCGTCTACGTCCATGACCAGGAGGTCGTGGACGAGCTCGCACGCTTCATCGCCGACGGCGTCCTGCAGGAGGGCCGAGCCGTCGTGGTCGCCACGCCCCAGCACCGCACGGCGCTCGTGGAGACCCTGCACGCCATGGGACTCGACCCGGACGAACCGCCCGTCGCCGGTCATCTGATCCTCCTCGACGCACAGCAGACCCTCCGGTCGTTCACGACCCCGTCCGGGTTGGACCGCGACCGCTTCCAGGCCAGGGTCGGACAGGTCGTGATCGACGCCGGTGCGGACGGCGCACCGGTCCGGGTGTTCGGCGAGATGGTCGGCCTGCTCTGGGAGGCCGGCGACGTCCAGGGAGCCATTGCTCTCGAGGCGATGTGGAACGACCTGATCCCCCAGGTCGGCTTCGACCTCATGTGCGCCTACCCCGCCGCGCTGATCGAGACGAGCAGCCTGGTCGAGGTGCGCGCCGTGTGCGACCAGCACACGAGCGTCCGCGCCCCCGATCAGCACCACGCTGCGCTGGACAGCGACCACGCCGAGTCGTCGCGCCTGTTCCTCCCGGTCAGCGAGTCGGTCGGGGCGAGCCGGAACTTCGTCGCGGCCCAGCTGCGCCGGCTCGAGGCCGAGGACCTGGTCCACGACGCCACCGTCATCGTCTCGGAGCTGGCCACCAACGCCGTCCGCCACGCCCGCTCACCCTTCCGGGTCTCGGTCTCCGAGGTGGGTGGCCTCGTGTGCATCTCGGTCAAGGACGTCGGCGAGGGTCGCGCCGCCCTGCCGACAACCGCCGCCGACGACCACGCGATCGATGGCCGGGGCATGGCCATCATCGATGCGCTCGCCCACCGTTGGGGTTACAGCGCCCTCGATGACGGCAAGGTCGTCTGGGCCCAGCTCGCCTCCTGAGGGCCGATCGGGTCAGGTGCCGACCCAGAACCCCCGGCCCCCGAACCAGTCGCCGTAGTGCCCGGCGCCAGGCCCATGGCCGCGGGCGCCGAGGTAGGACCCGACGACCGCCGCGCCGAGGTCGTCGAGCTCGGGGGCGACGACCCGCCCGTCGACCCGGCGGGCCATGGAGTCGACGAACCTGGCCAGCCCGGGGTCGTCCCCCAGCCGGAAGAAGGTCGTCTGGGCACCCAGCCGACCGGCGTTGTCGAGCTCGCGCACGGCGTACGCGATGGTCAGTGGGTGCGGCGGATAGGCGAACATCACCTCGCCGTCCGGCTCGAGGTGGGAGGTGGGTTCGCCGTCGGTGACGATCAGCAGCACCGGCTGGGCGTTGGGGTGCTTGCGGAAGTGCCGGTTGGCGAGCAGCAGGGCGTGGTGGAGGTTGGTGCCCTTGTCCCACATCGCGTCCAGCGCGGTGAGCTCCTCGATCTCCATCACCTCGGCGTGACGCCCGAAGCCGATCAGCTGGAGGGCATCGCCGCGGAAGCGGGACCGGATCAGGGTGTGGAGCGCCAGGGCGGTCCGCTTCATGGGCACCCAGCGCCCGTCCATGGCCATCGAGAACGACGTGTCGACCAGCAGCGCCACCGCAGCCTGGGTGCGGGCCTCGGTCTCCGCGACCTCGATGTCCCGGACGTCGAGCCGGACCCGGTCACCGCCCTCCTCCGCCGTACGTCGTACCGCGTTGAGCGTCGTCCGGGTCACGTCCCACGGCTCGGTGTCGCCGAAGGCCCACTCGCGGGTGGCGCCGCTCAGCTCGCCGGCGGCGCCGGCCTGACGCAGGTCGCGCTGCCCCTGCCGGCCCGACATCCGGTTGGCCACGTCGCGCAGCAGTGCCTTGCCGAGCTGTCGCATCGCCTTGGGGCTGAGCCGGAGCTCACCGTCGGACCCCCGCTTGAGGAGACCGGCGTCCCGCAGCGCCCGCTCGAGCTCCTGCAGGGTGCGGGCGTCGACGGCGGCCTCGTTGCCGAGCTGACGGGCGAGCTTGTCGAGGTCGACGTCGTCGAGCCGCGCACCGGCGTAGGACTGCGACAGCTGGTCGGCGAGGTCGTCGAGGTCGGCGAGATCCTGCAGCGCACCGGTGCCGTCACCCAGCCCCAGGCCCTCCTCACCGTCGAACCGCTCGGAACCGCCCCAGTCCTCCCCCGGCCGGAGCGCCTGGAGGTTGGCGTCCATCCGCGCCAACTGCTCCATCAGGGCCGGCGAGCCGAACGCCTGGCCGGAGAGCTGCATCAGCTCTTCCCGCTGCTCCGGCGTCATCGAGTTCAGCAGCCGCTGCGCCGCCGCCGACCGCTGGGCGAGCGCGTCGAGCAGCTCGTCGATGTTCTGCGGGTTCCCGTTCGGACCAGTGAAGAAGTCTCCATGTTTGTCCATGAAGGTGTCGAAGTCGGCCTGGGTGTCCTCACCCCGCTG
>DASSJR010000127.1:0-13409 GCA_035691135.1 Nocardioides sp.
GCCAGGATCTGGCCGTCCTCCTCCACCGTGGTGGTGGGCGACTCGCCGGTGGTGCCCGAGACGACGACGCCGTCGTTGCCGTGGTCGACCAGGTGGGCCGCGATCCTGGCCGTCGACTCGAGGTCGACCGAGCCGTCGTCATGGAACGCCGTGGCCATCGCGGTGAGCACCCGCCCGAACGGCGCCGGCGCCCGGTCCTCTGGTGCGCTGGTCATGGGGTCAGGCTATCGGCTCGACTCTCGAGGGTCAGGTACGACCGGCCAACGGCCGTATAGACCGCTTGCGCCATTTTGTCTGGTTCCGCAGCGAGCCCCCTTGACTTCCTGAAAACTCGTCATTCGCCCGTGGGGATGGGCGCTTTTGTCTGGGGATTCTCGGGAGGTTGGGATGCAGCACGCGAAGCATCGGGCGGCGACACGTCCGCGTGCCGTGCGACGGGGCGTCGTGTTGCTGCTGAGCTTTCTCCTCGTGATGGCCGTGGGCCTGCAGACGGCCGATGCCGTGCCCGGCAAGGGCAAGCCCGGTGCCACCGAGCAGGGTCAGGGCGCGAAGCCCGACCAGCCCGCCAAGACGCCGGAGCCCGAGGAGCCCGAGGTGCCGGTCGGCTTCCCGGGGACAATCGAGGCGCACGAGAAGTACGGCTACGGCTTCCCACTTGCGCCGGACTGCGACGAGTCCCCCGCCACCAACGGCGGCTGCCTCAGCGACGATCGCGGCTTCTTCCAGGGGCAGTGCACGTCCTGGGTGGCCCACCGGCTGAGCCAGCTGAACGGCATCAGCTTCAGCAACTGGTATGCGGGTCGGCACTGGGGCGACGCGGAGCAGTGGGCCGAGGTCGCGAAGAGCATCAAGATCAAGCCGTCCGAGAAGCCGACCGCAGGCGACGTCGCCTGGTACGCACGCGGGCACGTCGCCTACGTGGAGTCGGTCAACTCCGACGGCAGCATCATGATCTCGGAGATGAACTTCGACGGCCACAACGGCTTCCGGATGATCACGCTCTTCCCCGGGTCGAGCAGCTGGCCGGACAAGTTCATCCACCTCGCCGACATCGTCCCGGGCGCCGCCACCGTGGTACCGGTCGACGCCACCGCGCCGACCGCACCCAGCGACCTGCACGTGGTCACCCACCGCGGGCGGATCGGGGTCAGCTGGAAACCCTCGACCGATGCGTGGGGCGTGGCGGGCTACCGGATCTCGCGATCCGGCGCCCCCTTGGGGACCCTCTCGGCCGACGCGACGACCTACTGGGACCAGCAGGTCTCGCCCGGTCAGACCTACTCCTACTCCCTCCTCGCGTACGACGACGCAGGCAATGAGTCGGCCGCGGCGACGATCAACGTGGGACAGGCCGAGGAGGAGGCCGACCGTGCCTGGGTGACCACCGACGCGGGGCCCGCCCTGTGCGGTCGCACCGGCGATCTCAGGCACGAGCGGCTCGGCTGCACCGTCCTGACCCGGCGAGGGTGGAAGTTCGCGGGACTGGGCCGCGACACCAACTGGGGCCGCCCGGGCACCCGCTCCTTTGTCCCATCGGGTGACGGGGGTGTGGCCTACTGCCGCAACGTCGGACGTGGAGCCATCCCGCGCGGTGTCGCGTGCACGACGCTCGACCCGGAGACCCTGTTGTGGGGCTATGACCGCATTGCCGGTGGTGCGACAGACCACACGCTCCCGGAAGGCCGCACCTGGGTCTCGACCGGCGAGGGCCCCGCGCTGTGCGGCCGCTCCGGCACGCCGGCCCACCAGCGGGTCGGTTGCACGGTGATGACCGACTCGGGCTGGACGTTCGTCGGCCTGGGCCGCGACTCGGCCTGGGGCCAACCCGGCTCACAGGTGTTCCTGAGCTCCGAGATCGGCACGGTCTCCTACTGCCGTCGGATCGAGGGTGCCCAGGGGCTCCCGCGGCCCGCCTGCACGTCCTTCGACCCGGCCAACCTCCGCTGGGGTCGGGACCAGGTCTCGCGGACTCCCGACCCGACGCTGGACGACAACCGCACGTGGCTCTCGACCGGCGCCGGCCCGGCCCTCTGCGGACGTGCCGGCACGGAAGGCGGGCAGCGGCTGGCCTGCAGCGTACTGACCGCCCAAGGCTGGAACGTGAGAGGCCTGGGCCGAACGCTCGCGTGGGGCGACCCGGCCAGCCGCGCCTTCGTCCCGTCCGGGCGCAACGGCGTCTCCTACTGCCGCACGGTCGTGTCACCGACCGGCGACCGGGCCGCCTGCACCCGCCTCGACGCCGCGAGTGGCGTCTGGGGTCGCGACCGGGTCGCCGCCGTGGTCTCGCACACCGACGCGGGCAGCCGCACCTGGCAGGAGACAGCCGCCGGTCCGGCGCTGTGCGGTCGCAACCAGGGTCCCGAGGGCCAGCGGGTGGCGTGCTCGGCGCTGACCCGGCGCGGCTGGACCGTCCGGGGCCGCGACGCCACCTGGGGGGTGACCGGGACGTTCGTGCCCTCGGCCACGGGCGGGTTGTCGTACTGCCGCGGACTCGTCCCTCCGGCCGGGCCGACACGTGTGGTCTGCGCGGCACTGGAGGCCTCCGGACGCGCCTGGGGTCCCAACCGCATCTCCGGGCCGGCCCGGTTGACGCTCTCCGACCCGTTCTGACCTCCTCCCGAACGCTCGTGCCGCTATCGTCGCCGAGGTGGAGCCTGCCGCCCGCCGCATGTTCCGGCTCGTGGAGCCGATCCACCTGGTCACCTACTTCGCCCACGAACCCACCGATGCGCTGATGGCGCTCGGACTCCGGAACTGCTGGGACGGCTACTTCGCAGGCCGGGCCGCACCACTGGGCCGGGTGCCGGCCGAGGTGGTCCATGCGCTCTTCTACAACTTCGCGGAGGGCGAGGCCGCTCGCCACATCCCCCGCGTCTGGGACATCACCACCCCCGAAGATGCGCTGGCTGCTCGCGAGCAGGGAAGTACCGCGGCGCTGAGGCGGATCCTCGGCCACCTCGCCGAGGACCCTGCCCTCGCGCGTGCTGCCGGGTTCGCCACCAGGGCTGCGACCAGCGCGCCCACGGAAGGCCGGGTCATGTACGCCGCACTCCGGGCGATCCCCCTGCCCGAGCACCCCGTCGCCCGGCTGTGGCACGCGGCCACCATGCTGCGCGAGCACCGCGGGGACGGTCATGTCGCCGCCCTGGTCGCCGAGGGCGTCGGCGGCACGGAGGCCCACGTGCTGCATGCCCTCTCCGAAGGCATCTTTCCCGCGGAGTCGTTCGGCCGGATCCACCACCTCCCCGAGGCCCGGCTCGCCGCGGTCATGAGCGGCCTGCGCGGCCGAGGCCTCATCGACGCCTCCGGTCGGCTCAGTGGCGCCGGCCGGGAGAAGAAGGAGCGGATCGAGTCGCTCACCGACGAACTCGCGGCGCCGCCGTACGACGGCTTGGCCCCGGACGAGCTCGACCAGCTGATCGCGGACCTCGAGCCGATCTCCGCTGCGCTCGAAGCAGCGGGCTCGCGGTAGTCGAGGGCGCTGGCGCTCCGGACGTTGCCGTTTGGTACCAAACGGCAACCAAACCGTCCGCCGGGATGCCGTTTCCCAACAATGGATCGTGCCAAGGACTGGATCGAAAGACGATCGTGGACGGCGCGGAAGACGATCAGGCGCGCGCCAACCAGACGTGGTCGAAACCCTCGCGACTGTCCCGCCGCTTCTCAACCCACTGCTCGCCGTCGAACGACGGATAGAACGTGTCGCCGTCAGGCTCCTGATGGACCTCGGTCAGAATCTGCTCGTCGGCGAATGGGAGCGCGGCGGCGTACACGTGCGAGCCACCGGCGACATAGACATCGCCCGGCAGGTCCTCGGCCAGGGAGAGGGCGGAGTCGAGGTCGTGGGCGACGAGCACGCCGTCGGCGTGCCAGGACGGGTCGCGGGTGAGGACGATCGTGGTTCGACCGGGCAGCGGGCGCCCGATCGAGTCATACGTCGCCCGCCCCATCACGAGGGTGTGGCCCAGGGTGGTCGCCTTGAAGTGGGCGAAGTCCTCGGGGAGGTGCCAGGGGATCCCGCCCTCGTGGCCGATGACGCCGTTGCGTGCGACGGCCGCGATCAGCACCAACCGCTGGTCAGACCGCAATGGGCGCCTTGATGCCGGGGTGCGGGTCGTAGCCCTCGAGCGAGATGTGCTCGAGGTCGAAGCCGTCGATCTCGCTCACCGAGGGATCGAGTCGCAGCGTGGGAAGCGGGCGAGGCTCGCGGGTGAGCTGGAGGCGTGCCTGGTCGAGGTGGTTGGTGTAGAGGTGGGCGTCGCCGAGGGTGTGCACGAAGTCGCCGACCTCGAGCCCGGTCACCTGCGCCACCATGTGGGTCAGCAGGGCGTAGGAGGCGATGTTGAACGGCACCCCGAGGAACACGTCGGCGCTGCGCTGGTAGAGCTGGCAGCTCAAACGCCCGCCGGCGACGTAGAACTGGAACATGGTGTGGCACGGCGCCAGGGCCATGTCGGGGATGTCGGCGACGTTCCAGGCGCTGACGATGTGGCGGCGGCTGTCGGGGTCGCGCCGGATCTGGTCGAGCACGAGCTGGATCTGGTCGATGTGTCGCCCGTCGGGCACGGGCCAGGACCGCCACTGGTAGCCGTAGACCGGACCGAGGTCGCCGTTGTCGTCGGCCCACTCGTCCCAGATGGTGACGCCGCGGTCCTGCAGCCACTTGACGTTGGTGTCGCCGCGGAGAAACCACAACAGCTCCGCGAAGACCGAACGCGTGTGGACCTTCTTGGTCGTGACCAGAGGGAAGCCCTCGCGGAGATCGAACCGCATCTGGTGGCCGAAGACGCTGAGCGTGCCGGTGCCGGTGCGGTCCCCCTTCTCCACCCCGGTGTCGAGGATCCGCTGGAGGAGGTCGAGGTACTGCCGCACGCTCGGGATCCTACGCCGGAAGCCGGACCTGACCCGTGATGGTGGTGAGCGCGTCGCCACCGACCCAGACCGTGCGCCCGGACCGCTCGACGTGGACCCGTCCCCGGCGCCCGATGGCGGTCCCCTGGGAGGCGACGTACGACGTCGGGAGACGGTCACCGGCCAGCCACTGGGCGATCCCGGCGTTGAGGCTGCCGGTGACCGGGTCCTCGCCGATGCCCATCGACGGCACGAACGCCCGCACCTCGACGTCGGCACCGACCTGCGCCGGGTCGGCGTACTGCCCGACGATGCCGACCTCGAGGTCGCCGAAGGCGGCGTAGTCGGGCCGGCAGTCCAGCACCGCCTCCGCGGACTCCAGCAGGCAGGCGACCCAGCCGGGGCCGTTGTCCACCCACGCCAGGTCGACCATCTCTGCCTCGGGCACCCGCAGCGCCGCGGCGATGCGGGAGCGGTCGCCGGCATCGACCGGCCCCGAACGCAGCAGCGGAGGCGCCTGGAAGGACAGCCGGTCAGACCGTCGGATCCGCACCAGTCCGGCCCCGCACTCCTGGACGAGCTCGTCGTCGTCGCGGGGCACACCACCGGCCTCCAGCCATGCGTGGGCGGAGCCGAGCGTGGGGTGGCCGGCAAACGGAAGCTCGCGGTCGGGAGTGAAGATGCGGAGCCGGTAGTCGGCAGCCGGGTCCGTTGCCGGAAGCAGGTACGTCGTCTCGGAGAGGTTCGTCCAGCTGGCGAACCGGGCCATCTCGTCCTCGGTCACCTCCTGGGCGTCGTGAACGACGGCGACCGGATTGCCGAGGAAGGGCTCGGAGGAGAAGACGTCGACCTGGCTGAAGGCGAGCATGCGGGTCAGTGTGGCAGCAGCGGTTCGCCCGCGTTGCTGGGGAACTGGGTCACGGTGCGGCACTCGGGCTCGAAGAACTCGTACTGGCAGCTGCGCATGATCGTCGGCCCGGTCGTGGAGAGGCGGAGGTCCTGGCCGGGCTCGGGTGCATTGGCGCGGTGCTCGACGAGGAAGACGGCCGCCCCGTTGGCGTCGAAGGCGGCTTGCACGGCAACCTCCTCGCGCCCGAGCCCGACGTCGACGGGGTCACCGGAGGCGGCGTCGTAGAGGACGACCGTGTGCGGGTCCGGCTCGTCGATCTCGGTCAGCAGGTAGTCACCGTCATTCCTGAGGATCGCGCCGTTGCCCGGGACGTCCACCTCGACGTCGAACAGGGGCTGGGTGATGTGGATCCGACCCGGCTCGGGCTGGCTGACCCGCACGCCGGAGGCGACGTCGAGGAGGTCCCCACCCCGCGTCCAGGTCGGCTGGACCCCGACCGGCGCGACCGGCTGCCACCTCCAGTCGCGGCCGGGGGTGGTGTAGAGAACCGAGTCACCGTCGATGGCCACGGGTGTCGCGTGCTTGGCCACCGACCGGCTCGCCACCACCTCTCCGCGAACCACGTCCCGGACGACAAGGCGGTCCACGTTGTCCCCGGGTTGCACCCAGGCCACCCAGCCGCGCTCGTCCGAGCCGACGACCGGCTTGTCGGGGACCGTCTCGCCCAGCTTCACCAGCGATCCGTCGGACCTGACCTGCACGACCAGCCCGTCCTCGTCGCCGTAGACCACGCTGTCGGCGACCGGCACCATGTCGCTGATCTGCGGCAGCTCGACGGTGACGTCGGGGAGGTGCAGCACGAGGTTGGCGTACCACTCGATGTTGGCGGGGTTCTGTGCCTGGGTCACCACCGACTCGGGGAGCTGTGGCCCGGACGGTCGGGTGCCCAACCAGGTCGACGCCCCCAGGACCACGACTGCCGCGGCGGCAGCTCCCGCGGCCCACTTCCGCCGCCGCTGCCGCGCAACCGCGGCACGGGCGAGCACGTCATCGACCGGCGGGGTCCGCACCGGGATCACCTCACCGGCGTCGAGGAACACCGCGCTCGGCTCGAAGCCTCCCTCGCGGAGCCGCGCCCACTCCGCGCTGCTCGCGAGCTGCAACAGCCCACGACGTTCCTGCTCCCCCACGACCATCATGGGACGGGCCAGGACGACGGCGACCTGGTCGGGCTCGAGTTCGGCGGCGAACCGCAGCACCAGCACGGCCCGTTCCTCCACTGGCAGCTTCGCCAGCGCCGCCTTCAGCGCGGCCAGCAGCTCCACCCGCTCGGAACGGTCCGACAGCACCGGATCGAGCAACGTCGGCGGCTCCGGATCGTGGTCCGCGTCCTGCTCGTGTCCACCACGGTCGACCTGGTCGAGCACCACCCGGTAGACATGGGCGTCCACGTCTCCCTCGTCCCGGACCCGGTCCCACATCGGCTGGCAGCGGGCCAGCCCGGCCACGGCTGCCTCCTCGGCCCTCGCGGGCTCATGCCCGAGCAGGATCAGCGAGCGGACGAGCACAGGCCACCGCGCCACCATGAAGGACGCGAAGTCGGAACCGTCGCTCACACTTCCAGTCTCCCCCGGCCCCGCGACGTACGCCACGGAACGCCGGGCAGGCTCACGCGTGCAGCGACATGGGGCCGTAGACCTGGCGGTCGTGCTCGAAGAGGGTCACCGCGTCGACACCGGCCGCGGCCAGGTCGGACCAGGTCTCCCCCACCCACGACTCAGCGTCGGCTTGGCTGGCGAACCGCTGGTCGGCGTGCTCGTCGTCGACGCCGACCTCCTCACCGGCCGCGTTCTCAAGCCGCCACCACCACGGCCGCTCGGCCGGGCTGGGTGGGCGGAACGACGGGGGCTGGTCGGGAAGGTTCACCACAGGTCACGACTCTCGCACGGACGGGTCAACGAACGGCGGATCCACGAGCTGGAAGATCTCGCGTCGGCCCCGGATGTCCACTCCTACCTGGGCGTCGGGCGCGACCATTGTCGGCACCAGCGCCAGGCCGATCCCCTTCTTCAGGGTCGGCGAGAACGTGCCCGAGGTGATGTCGCAGAGCGGGACGTCGGGGGTGAGCGTCACGCTCATGCCGGGTCGCGGGATGCCGCGGCCGACGGCCAGCAGGCCGCGCAACCGGCGCTCGGGGCCGGCCTCCTTCTCGGCGAGCAGCGCGTCGCGCCCCCAGAAGGCCTCCTTCTTCCAGCCCACCGCCCAGCCGAGGCGGGCCTGGTTGGGGGTGACGTCGAGGGTGATGTCCTGACCGTGCAGCGGGTAACCCATCTCGGTGCGGAGGGTGTCGCGCGAGCCGAGCCCGCACGGGAGCACGCCGTGCTCGGATCCGGCGTCCAGCAGCGCGTCCCACAGCTGGCCTGCGACGTCGTTGCGTGCGATCAGCTCATAGCCGCGCTCGCCCGTGTAGCCGGTGCGGCACACGACCACTCGTGCGCCCTCGAGGTCCTCGCTGGCCGGGTCGGCCAGGTTCGCCTCGACGAACGACATGTACTCGTGCCCGGTCGGCAGCCCGACCTTGTCGAGGACCTCGTCGGAGCGGGTCCCCTGGACGGCGAGGACCGCGTAGTCGCGGTGGTGGTCGACGACCTCGACGCCCTCGGGCGCGGTCGCGGCCAGGCGTCGTACGACTTCGGCGGTGTTGGCCGCGTTGGGGACCAGCAGCACGTGCTCGTCGTCGTGGTAGTAGGCGATGAGGTCGTCGACGATGCCGCCGGTCGCGTCGTCGCAGCACAGCGTGTACTGCGCCTTGCCGGGGCGGATCTTCCGCAGGTCGTTGCTCAGGGTGGCGTTGACGTACGCCGCAGCGCCGGGTCCGCTGACCAGCGCCTTGCCGAGGTGGCTGACGTCGAAGATCCCGACGGCCTCCCGCACCGCGGTGTGCTCCTTCACGACGCCCGCGGAGTACTCCAGCGGCATCGACCAGCCGCCGAACTCCGCGAACTTGGCGCCCAGGGCGACGTGTCGGTCGTGGAGGGGCGACTGGAGAAGGGACCCGGGCTCGCTGCCTGTGTCACTCATGTGTGGACCCTAGCCGGGCACGACGCAGGAGTGCACGGCGTGGGGCGACAGGTTGAGCAAGCCTGCGACCGAGCCTGCGAGGTCGCAACGGCGCGTCGAAACCAGGAACCTGCCGCAGGCCCCCCATTCGGTCGGGTGGCTATCCTGCCTCGGTGACGACCTACAACCTGCGCAGCGCCAGTCCCGCCAAGACCCACGCCGACGCGGTGGTGGTCGGCGTGGTGAAAGCCGAGAACGGTGTCGAGCTCGCGCCCGGTGCCGAGGACGTCGCCAAAGCCTACGGCCGCAAGCTCCGTCCGTTGCTGGCCACGCTCGACGTCACCGGCAAGACCGGCGAGGTCACGAAGGTGCCGACCAACGGCGCCATCTCCTCGCCGCTGCTCATCCTGATCGGTCTCGGCTCCGACGTGGACGCCAAGGCCTGCCGCCGGGCAGCGGGGGTCGCGGCCCGCGCCGCGACCAACGTCGCCTCCGTCGCAGTCGCGTTGCCCTCCGACACACCCGAGCTGGTGCGTGCCGTGACGGAGGGCTGTGCTCTGGGCGCCTACACGTTCACGACGTACAAGAAGGACCCGAAGGCCGACAAGGCGGCCGGGACCGTCACCGTCCTGAGTCCCGCCGCCCGCAAGAAGGACCTGGTGACCGCGTTCGAGGAGGCACAGGTGCTGTCGCGGGCCGTGGCCGCCACCCGCGACTGGGTGAACCTTCCCCCGGGTGACCTGACACCCCCCGTGTTCGCCGAGGCCGTCAGCGAGGCGGTGGCGGAGGCGAGCAAGGGCCGCGGTGCCCCCAAGATCGGCGTGAAGGTGCTCGACGAGAAGCGGCTCGAGGAGCTCGGGTGCGGCGGCATCCTGGGGGTTGGCCAGGGATCTTCCGCCCCACCCCGGCTGGTCGAGATCACGTACTCGCCGCGCGGGGCCAAGAAGCACCTCGCCCTGGTCGGCAAGGGCATCACGTTCGACTCAGGCGGCCTGACCATCAAGCCCGCCCAGGGCATGCAGGAGATGAAGAGCGACATGGCCGGGGCCGCGGCCGTCGTCCAGGCCACCCTCGCGATCGCCGCGCTCAAGCTGCCGGTCAAGGTGACGACGTTCGCACCGATGGCGGAGAACATGGTGTCCGGCTCCGCGATCCGGCCCGGCGACGTCCTCACGATGTACGGCGGCACCACCGTCGAGGTCCTCAACACCGACGCCGAGGGTCGGCTGATCCTGGCCGATGCCCTGGTCATGGCAACCGAACGGAAGCCCGACGTGGTCATCGACGTCGCCACGCTGACCGGCGCGATGGTGCTGGCCCTCGGTGACCGGGTGGCCGGGGTCATGGGTTCCGACGAGGTGGTCGAGTCGGTCCTCGCTGCCGCCGAGACCGCGGGAGAGCTGCAGTGGCCGATGCCGATCCCGGAGGCCATGACCGAGCGCATCCACAGCAGCAAGGTCGCCGACCTCGCCCAGCACGACTGGATCCGGTGGGGCGGCGGACTGTTCGCCGCGGCGTTCCTGCGCGAGTTCACCGCCGGAAAGCCGTGGGCCCACATCGACATCGCCGGACCGGGGTTCAACTCCGGCTCTGCCTACGGCCACGTGACCCCGGGCGGCACCGGCTTCGCGGTCGCCACGCTCGTCGACTACGCGCGCAGCCTGGCCTGACCGCCGTCGCGACCGGCTCAGCCGAGCGTCGCCCGCAGTGACTCGACCGCGCTGTGTCGCGGCGTCCACCCGAGCTGGGTCTTCGCCTTGGTGGTGTCCATGATCACCGGCCGGCCGATGGCCTCGACCCACTGGAGACCCGAAGGCAGGAAGGGAACCTTCGACATCACCCGGGCCACCGCCGCGAACGGCCCTCCGGGCACCCGGATCGGTCTCAGCCCGAGCTCGCGGACGATGTCGGCGCCGGTCACCACATCATCCGCGGCGATGTTGTAGGCGCCGGGCGGGCCGGCGCCCACCACGCACAGTCGCAGGGCTTCGGCGACGTCGTCCTGATGGATGAGCTGGAGGGGCAGGTCCGGAGCCAGAGCCGGCAGGCCCGGGAGGCGGCGCATCCCCGCGCCGAGGCGTCGTACCAGCGGCTCGAGCGCCGACGGAACGCTCACCTTCCCGCCGACCGCGTCGGGACCCAGGACGACCGGGGGCCGCAGCAGGTACAGCGCGGTCTCCGGGTGGAGCGCCGCCTCTTCGGTCAGCAAGTGCTCCAGCTCGGCCTTCTCCTGGGCGTAGAAGAGCCGGTCCGCCGGGCGGGTCTCCCAGTCCTCGGTGATGCCGACCGGGTTGTCGGAGTGGAAGCCGTAGGCCGCGACCGACGACGCGTAGACGAACCGCGCCGCCCCGGCCTCGGCGGCGGCGCGGAAGGCGTTGACGGTGCCCTCGACGTTGATCGCCTGCGTTGTCTGCTTCCCGCCGCCCACGATCAGGAAGGCGAGATGGACGACCACGTCCGCTCCCTCGAACGACGCCTCCAGGGCGTCGACGTCGCGCACGTCGCCGCGGCGGTACTCCATCTTCGTCCAGCCGCGCCCGGACGGGTCGAACGGGCGCCGTGCGATGCCGATGACGCGCGCGATCCGCTCGTCGTCCTGGAGCAGCGGCATGAGCGCGAGCCCGAAGGTCCCGGTGGGACCGGTGACGGCAACCGTCAGGCCTGTGGGGTCCACCATCCCGCCACCGTAGCGGCGCTAGCTGCCCTCGAGCTTCTTGCGGCGGTTGTAGTCCCGCATCCGTTGCGGCACGCCGACGACAGCTGCGTCGTACGACGGCACGCGGTGCTTGTTGGCAAACGAGTGGGCCCACTCCACCGACGGAACCCGGCGCCTGGTCCACTCCCCGTCGTGGGCGACCAGAAGCAGGGTCACGTCGCTGACGGCGGTCCGGGGCTCGACGAACCCCTCGACCCCGCGACGGGTCTGCACGAAGTCGAGCAGGTGCTTCTCGTCGGTGCGGTCGGAGGCCCGCACCCGTGTGGAGCCGGTGCGCGCAGCGTCGCTGGCCGGACGGCGCATGCGCCCCTGACCTCGGAAACGGTCGAACAAACCCATGCCCCTAGTGTGCCCGGTCCCCGTGTAGACAGGTGCGCAAAGAGTGCAAGGATGGGCCAGACATTCGCCGGAGGGAAGGACAGCGCGTGGCCGACGCCGACTTCGACGTACTCGTGCTGGGGGCAGGGTCCGGCGGCTACGCCTGTGCCCTGCGGGCCGCCCAGCTGGGGTTGACCGTCGGGCTGGTCGAGAAGGGCAAGGTCGGCGGCACCTGCCTTCACGTCGGCTGCATCCCCACCAAGGCGCTCCTGCACTCCGCCGAGATCGCCGATCAGACCCGCGACTCGACCGCGTTCGGCATCGAGGCCACCCTCGACGGCATCGACATGGCCGGGGTCAACACCTACAAGGACGGCGTGGTGTCGCGGCTGTTCAAGGGCCTGACCGGACTGATCAAGGGACGCGGGATCACCGTCATCGAGGGCGAGGGGCGGCTCACCGGGCCACGTGAGGTCACCGTTGGCGACAAGGCCTGGACTGGCCGGCACGTCGTCCTCGCGTCGGGCTCCTACCCGAAGTCGTTGCCCGGCCTCGACGTCGACGGCGAGCGGGTGATCACCTCCGAGCATGCTTTGCGCCTCGCGCGGGTACCCGCCAGCGTGATCGTGCTCGGCGGCGGCGTCATCGGCTGCGAGTTCGCAAGCGTCTGGAAGTCCTTCGGCGCCGACGTCACCATCATCGAGGCGCTCCCCCAGTTGGTGCCGGCCGAGGACGAAGCCTCCTCCAAGGCCCTCGAGCGGGCCTTCCGCAAGCGCAAGATCGACTTCCGGACCGGCACGCCGTTCCAGAGCGTCAAGCAGACCGAGACCGGTGTTGCCGTCACCGTCGAGGGCGGCGACGTGATCGAGGCCGAGCTCCTGCTGGTGGCCGTGGGCCGCGGTCCGACCACCGACGGACTCGGCTACGACACGCAGGGCGTCGAGATGGACCGTGGCTTCGTGCTCACCGACGAGCGGTGCCGCACCAACCTCGAGGGCGTCTATGCGGTGGGCGACATCGTGCCCGGGCTGCAGCTGGCGCACCGGGGCTTCCAGCAGGGCATCTTCGTGGCCGAGGAGATCGCCGGTCTCGACCCCCGCCCGATCGACGAGGCGGGCATACCGCGGGTGACCTACTCCCACCCCGAGGTGGCCTCTGTGGGGCTCGATGAAAAGTCTGCCACCGAGCAGTACGGCGCCGAGGGGATCGAGACGATCACCTACGACCTCGGCGGCAACGGCAAGAGCCAGATCCTGCGCACCCAGGGCTTCGTCAAGCTGGTCCGTCGCAAGGACGGCCCGGTGGTCGGTGTCCACCTGGTCGGTGACCGGGTCGGCGAGCTCATCGGCGAGGCCCAGCTCATCTACAACTGGGAGGCTCACGCCGAGGACGTCGCTCCCCTGGTGCACGCCCATCCCACTCAGAACGAAGCCCTCGGCGAGGCCCACCTGGCGCTCGCCGGCAAGCCCCTGCACGCCCACAACTGAACCCGTCCCAGCGCTAGCGAAGGAACTCCATGGCGACCGAAGTCAATCTCCCGGCCCTCGGCGAGTCCGTCACCGAAGGCACCGTCACCCGCTGGCTCAAGCAGGTGGGTGACGAGGTCAAGGTCGA
>DASSJR010000128.1:0-5813 GCA_035691135.1 Nocardioides sp.
GCGCTCGGTGAGCAGCCGGCTGGTCACCAGGTTCATGCGCGGGATGACGCCCGGCACCCGGTTCGAGCCCAGGCACAGGAGGGCGAACGCCCGGTTGGCGAGGAGCTCGTCGTCGAACCAGGCCCGGGCCCTCGACAGCGGCTCGGCCTCGTCGATGCCCGCGTCGAGCCGGTTGTTCTGCTTGGCCAGCACCCGGTCGGTGTGGGGGAACCAGTAGAGGTCGACGTGGTGGTTGGTGCCGGCGAGCTCGTCGAAGGACGCGAGCGCCTGCTCCCAGGTCATCGGCTGCTCGTGGGCCTCGAGCACGAACAGCGGCTCGACCCGGAAGGTGATCGTGGTCAGCACGCCGAGTGCCCCGAGCCCGATCCGGGCGAGGTCCAGCACGTCGGCGTTGCCCTCGGCCGTGGCGGTCAGGAGCTCGCCGGTGCCGGTCACGAGCTGCAGGCCGGCGACCTGCGCCGACAGCCCGGCCGCGACGCCGCCGGTCCCGTGGGTGCCGGTGGAGATGGCGCCGGCCAGGGTCTGGTCGGCGATGTCGCCCATGTTGTGGAGTGAGAGCCCGAGCCGCTCGAGCTCGACGTTGAGCACGTGCAACGGCGTACCGGCCAGCGCCGTCACCGTCATCGCCGGCCGGTCGACGGCGATGATCCCGCTCAGCCGGTCGGGGCGCAGCATCGCGTGCGCGGGCGTGGCGATGCCGTTGAAGCTGTGGCCGGTGCCGACCATCTTGACCGTGGTCCCCTCCGCTCGGGCCCGGTCCACCGCGGCGACCACGGCGTCGACATCGCCCGGGCGGACCACCAGGTCCGGGTGCGCCGACTCCAGCCCCGACCAGTTCCGCCACTCCACGCAGCGGAGCCTAGTGGGCCGTGGTGCCGACCGGCGCGGGCGACGGCGAGCGGGGGATCGCCTGGGCCGCAAGGGCCGAGACCAGCCCGGCGCCGGCGGCGACGAGGTACGCCGGGGAGGCACCGTAGGCGTCGATCACCACACCGGCGATGGTGGCGCCGGGGGCCACCCCGGCCACGATGCCGGTGTGCATGATCGCCATGCCCTCGGTGAGGCGGGCGTGCGGGACGGTCTTCTCGGTGAGCGACATCGTCGCGATCAGGGTGGGCGCGATGGCGAATCCTGCGACGAACAGCGCGATCCCCATCACGGGGACCGAGCCGATCAGCCCCAGCGGAAGCATCGCGGCCATCATCGCCGCCGATCCCCACCGGACCCGGTGGTCGGCCTCTCGGCGCCAGTGGACCGCGCCGGTCACCAGTCCGGCGATCAGGCTGCCGAGGGCCCACAGTGCGAGCAGCGGGCCCGCGTAGCCCTTGCTCCCGAGCTCGCCCGCGAAGGCCACGGTGGTCACCTCGGCCGCACCGAACAGCGTGCCGAGGGCGGCGGAGACCAGTGCCAACGGAGCCACCGTCGCCCACGGCATCGCGGGGCGCCGTCCTGAGGACTCGGTGCGCCGGTGGGCCGGGGGCTCGGTCGCACGCTGAGCGGAGAACAGCAGGGTTCCGATCACCCCCGCGACCAGGGCCGCCGTGAGGCCGGCGACCGGGTGCCAGGCCGTGGCCAGCACGGTGACGACGATCGGCCCGAGCATGAACACGGACTCGTCGACGACGGCTTCGAGTGCGAACGCCGTCTGGATCTGGTCGCGGGAGCTCAGGACGTGGGACCACCGTGCCCGGACGCACGAACCGATGGAGGGCAGCGCCGCGCCGCTGACGGCCGCCATCAGGTAGGAGATCGCGACCGGCCACTCGGCCTGCACGGACCACATCAGCAGCGCCAGTGCCACACCGAAGACTGCGACGGTCACCGGCAGCACCCGCGACTGCCCCAGGCGGTCCAGCAGCCGGCCCTGCACGATCGCGAACCCACCGTTGGCGATCAGGTAGGCCGCCGAGACCGAGCCGGCCAGTCCGTAGGACCCGGTCGCGGCGGAGACCAGGAGCACGATGCCGAGACTGGCCATGGACATGGGCAGCCGGGCCACCATCCCGGTCGCGCTGAACAGCAGCGTGCCGGGGAGCGCGAGGATCCGGCGGTACGACGTCAACATCTCAATCGGAGACTAGGACCGGCCCGGGAACACCGACCAATCCTCACGTCCCTCTCTACGATGGGGCGCATGGTCCTCGACGTCTCCCCGTACGACGCCGTCCTGCTGGTGTCGTTCGGTGGACCCGAAGGACCCGACGACGTGCTCCCGTTCCTCGAGAACGTCACCCGTGGCCGCGGCATCCCGCGCGAGCGGCTCGAGGAGGTGGGCGAGCACTACCACCTCTTCGGTGGCCGGTCGCCGATCAACGACCTCAACCGCGAGCTGCTCACCGCGGTGCGTGAGGACCTGTCCGGGGCCGGGATCGATCTTCCCGTCTACTGGGGCAACCGCAACTGGGCGCCGTTCCTGACCGATGCGGTGCAGCAGATGACCGACGACGGCATCACCCGGGCGGCGTGCTTCGTCACCAGCGCCTACTCTTCCTACTCCAGCTGCCGGCAGTACCGCGAGGACCTCGCGGCGGCGGTCGCCGCAGTCCCCGGTGCTCCCCGGCTGGACCGGCTGCGGCAGTACTTCAACCACCCCGGCTTCGTCGAACCCGTCGTCGACGCGACCCTGGCCGCGCTGGCCGAGCTGCCCGAGGTGGTCCGCGACGGTGCCCACCTCACCTTCGTCACCCACTCCATCCCGGAGTCGATGAACGAGCGCAGCGGCCGCCAGGGCAACGCCTACGTCAACCAGCACCGCAGCGTCGTCGCGGCCGTCGTCGACCGGGTGCGCCAGGAGACCGGACGCCGCAACCCGCACGAGCTGGTCTACTGCTCCCGGTCCGGCCCGCCCCACGTCCCGTGGCTCGAGCCCGACGTCAACGACCACCTCGAGGCGCTGTCCCGCAAGGAGGCGCCCGGGGTGGTGCTCGTCCCGATCGGCTTCGTCTCCGACCACATGGAGGTCGTTTACGACCTCGACACCGAGGCGCTCACCACCGCTGCCAAGCTCGACCTCCCGGCGGTGCGGGCCGCGACCCCGGGCATCGACCCGCGCTTCGTCGCCGTCGTCCGCGACCTGCTGCTGGAACGTGCCGCCACCGAGCGAGGCGAGAAGCCGCGGCGCCGCGCCGTCGGCAGCCTGCAGGCCTGGTGGGACCTGTGCGGCCTCGGGTGCTGCCCCAACCCCTTCGGCGACCGGCCCGCCCTGGGCGGCGTCGAGGCATGAGCGAGGACCTCGCCGGGCTGGCGCTCGACGTCGCCCGGGAAGCGGGCCGACTGATCCGCCAGCGGGGCCAGCGAGGCGTCACCGTTGCCGCCACGAAGTCGAGCGACACCGACATCGTCACCGAGACCGATCGAGAGGTCGAGGCGCTGATCCGGTCCCGGCTCCGGGCGACGCGACCGGACGACGGAGTGGTGGGCGAGGAGGGCGACGACCTTCCCGGCGACAGTGGGGTGCGCTGGATCGTCGACCCGATCGACGGGACGGTCAACTTCCTCTACGGCATCCCGCAGTACGCCGTGTCGATCGCCGCCGAGCAGGACGGGGTCGTCGCCGCCGGGGTGGTGCTCCACGTCGCCCGGGACACGGCGTACGTCGGGCGCCGGGAGACTGGTCCTGATGGCCGGGTCACGGCGACCGCGCGACGCGACGGCGCCCCGATCTCGGTGCGTGGTCCGGCACCGCTCTCGCAGCGCCTGATCGGAACCGGCTTCAACTACGAGGCCCGGATCCGGGCGGTGCAGGCAGAGGCCGTCGCCCGGCTGCTGCCGCAGGTGAGGGACATCCGTCGGTTCGGGTCCTGCGCCCTGGACCTGTGCCATGTCGCCGAGGGAATGCTCGACGGCTACGTCGAGGAGGGCGTCAACCTCTGGGACCACGCCGCCGGGGCGCTGATCGCCGAAGGTGCGGGGGCGCGCAGCGAGCTGGCCCTGGGCGCCGGTGGGCAGGAGCTCCTTCTCTGCGCACCGGAGCACGGCTTCGACGAGTTCCGGAAAGCCGTGGCAGACGCCGGATTTCTGGGCAAATCGGGGGAATAGCGGCCCGACATCGCGTGTTCTCGGGACACATTCGGGAACCGATGTGCACCATGGCACCCGCATGGTGCACAATCTGGCGCCGAACCAATGGAGCTAGCTACGACCGCGGCAATCGCGCGAGGGGAGTTGAGGACTGATGGCCACCGATTACGACGCCCCGCGCAAGACCGAGGAAGAGTCCGAGGAGAGCATCGAGGAGCTCAAGGCTCGGCGCCACGACAAGAACTCCGGGAAGGTCGACGAGGACGAGGCCGAAGCCGCCGAGTCGTTCGAGCTGCCCGGCGCCGACCTCTCCCACGAGGAGCTGGCGGTCGAGGTGAAGCCCAAGCAGAGCGACGAGTTCACCTGCATGAGCTGCTTCCTGGTCCACCACCGCTCGCAGCTCGCGGACGAGAAGAAGCTGATCTGCAAGGACTGCGCCTGAGGAGCAGCGCGCACGGCACGAGCGTGTTGCTCGGGCGAAGGCGGGTTGCCCTTCGAGACGCTCGCTTCGCCCGATCCTCAGGAACCGCAACTGCGACGCGGCCGAGCAGGCTCGGGCGCGTCAGCGCGTCGAAACACCCGTGAGATGACCGGGGCGTCAACGCTCAGGTCGTCGTGGCCGCCGCGTTGTCGGCGTCCTGGTCGTCCTTGACCAGGTCCGGGGGCAGGTGACCGGTCGACTTCGTGTAGTAGTCGGCCGCCTTGCGACTGGCGAGCATCCGGGCGATGCCCACGAACGTCCCGCTCACCGCGGCCCAGGTGATGGCCTCCCAGAGGTCGACATCGGGGTCCGCGGGGTTGGCCGGCGGGTTCTTGCCGGTCGCTGCCCGCCAGGAGGTGTTGAGCCCCTTCTTCGCGATCGCCGCCGCGGCAAGCGCAGCGACGAGCGACATGATGGACCAAACCTTCGAAGACTGTGCCATGTGGGGACCTTACCCAGCCGCGGACGATTCAGTCAGTTCTGCCAGTGCCCGTGCGAGATCGTCCGGGTGCCGCGTGCTGATCAGCCAGTACGGCGCCGGGTCGGCCGGGTCGGTGATCTCCACCTGGACCGCCCGCTTCAGGTAGGGGCGCAGCAGCAGATAGGCGCGCGCGTCGGCCTCGGCGCCGGAGATCCGTCGGGTGGCCTCGGCGTCCAGCGCGCTCGACCCCCCGAGGTGGAACCCCGCGATCTGGGCCCGGCCGGCCCGCAGGAAGCCCCCGTCGACGGTCACCCGCGCTGCGCCGTACGCCAGCAGCCCCAGTGCCAGGCCGGCCATGGCGATCGCGGTGATCGTCCAGGCGGCCGTGGCCGGCAGCGCCACGATCATGGCCAGCCACAGGGTTGCGACCAGCATCGTCCCCTGGACCCACCAGCGCAGGGGGACGCTGAGCCGCTCGTCGTATTCCACGGGGGTCAAGGGTATGGTCCGCCCGTGCCCGACCGTGGACCCGACCCCGTGCCCGACCTCGAGATCGCCGTCGTCCGCCTCGATCCGGACCTCCCGCTGCCCGGCTACGCCCATCCCGGTGACGCCGGGGCCGACCTGGTCGCGGCCGAGGACGTGGTCCTGGCGCCGGGGGAGCGGACCCTGGTGCGGACCGGAGTCGCGGTGGCCCTGCCGGAGGGCCATGTCGGCCTGGTGCATCCCCGCTCGGGACTCGCGGCCAGGCACGGCCTTTCGATCGTCAACGCCCCGGGCACCATCGACTCCGGCTACCGCGGAGAGATCAAGGTGCTGCTCATCAACCACGACCCGGAGCAGCCGATCAAGCTGCGGCGGGGCGACCGGATCGCACAGCTCGTGGTCCAG
>DASSJR010000129.1:0-4183 GCA_035691135.1 Nocardioides sp.
CAGCAGCGCCCCGGCCTCGTGGGCCAGGCCGGCGAGGGCCTCGATGTCGCCGATGTTGAGCAGAGGGTTGGTGGGCGTCTCGATCCAGACCAGCTTGGTCTGCCCCGGACGGATGGCCGCCCGGACGGCATCGACGTCGGAAACCGGCGCCGGGCTGTGCTCGAGTCCCCAGACCTTCTCGACCTTGTCGAAGAGCCGGTGCGTGCCGCCGTAGGCGTCGTCGGGGATCACCGCGTGGTCGCCGGGGCCACAGGTCGCGCGGATCAGGGTGTCCTCGGCGGCCAGCCCGGAGGCGAACGCGAAGCCGCGCTCCCCCTCCTCGAGCGCCGCGATGTTGCCCTCGAGCGCCGTGCGGGTCGGGTTGGCCGAGCGGCTGTACTCATAGCCGCCGCGCAGTCCGCCGACTCCGTCCTGCTTGTAGGTCGAGGTCGCATAGATCGGCGGGATCACGGCGCCGGTCATCGGGTCGGGCTCGTAACCGGCGTGGATCGCACGCGTCTCGAAGCCGGCCTTGTTCCGGTGCTGCTGCTCAGTCACGGGGTCGAGGCTATCGCCGAGGGGAACGGATTGGTCACCCACGGTGTTGCACACTGGTGAAAGCCCCGATCCCCTGGAGATTGCCGATGTTCGGACGCCACAAGACCACCCTCCCGACCGCCGACGAGGCGCTGCCCGGCCGCGCCGAGGCGCCCGTCCCCCTGGCCGACCGTCACGTCGTGCTCGATGCACCCGTGCGCACCGACGAGGTGCCCGACGGCCACGAGGTCGCGATCTTCGGGCTGGGCTGCTTCTGGGGTGCGGAGGAGATCTACTGGCAGCTGCCGGGCGTCTGGTCGACGTCGGCCGGTTACGCCGGTGGGGTCACCCCGAACCCGACGTACGACGAGGTCTGCTCTGGCCGCACCGGCCACACGGAGGCGGTCCGGATCGTCTTCGACCCGTCGGTGGTCTCCTACGCCGACCTGGTCAAGAAGTTCTACGAGATCCACGACCCGACCCAGGGCATGCGCCAGGGCAACGACGTCGGCACCCAGTACCGCTCGGCGATCTACTTCACGACGCCCGAGCAGGAGGAGACGGCCCGCGAGCTCACGGAGATCTACGGCGCCGAGCTGAAGCGCCGCCGCCTCGGCGAGATCACCACCGAGATCAAGCCCGCGCCGACGTACTACTACGCCGAGGATGTCCACCAGCAGTACCTCGCGAAGAACCCCTACGGTTACCGGTGCCACGCCAACACGGGCGTGAGGTTCCCCGAGGCCTGAGGCGGCTACCCGTCGCGACGGATCCGGCATGCCGGTAGTGCACGCCACCTGAGGGCACCGACCATTGCGAAGTCATGCGAATCGTGGGCTATAGCGCTCGAAACGCATGACGTCCCGAAGTTCGAAGTGCAGTCAGTTCGGCACCATCGCGCACACGGCCATCCACGCTGCCGCTTTCCGCGCCGACTACGACACCGAGCAGGTCACCATGTCTTTCCCCCGCGGCTGCCTCGGCCGACCCAAGTGGGTCCGGGTCGACATGACGAACTTCATGTTCCGCGGCAACACCGCGGCGGGCTTCCAGGAGATCACCGACAACCCGCACTCAGCAGACGCCGACAGCTCGCTGACCCGGCGCCTGTATCTCCCAGCCAGCTGAACGCTCTCCACATTCGAGGCCCTCTGACCGATCGGGGGGCGGCGGGCCGGGTCGGAGCAGGACGCCTACTCGCACGTCAGGGGAAACGCATGTACGAACGCACCAACGTCGACCGAAGCGGCCAGTCAGGTGCTGCGCTGTTCGACTCCGCCTGCGCAGCGTGTGGTGGGAGCGTGCGACTACATCTGAGCAGCCGCACCACAGAAAGCACTCGCGGCAAGGTGGGCGCCATCACCTATGCCGACACGGACATCGCCGTGTGGGACTGCCCGGCCTGCGGGTTCACAAACGCCGACGCGTTTTCTGAGTGAAGCCCCCTCCGCGCTGCCAGAGGACCTTCTCCCACGCTGTCGAGCCATCGGGCAGGACGCGGCAATTCCTCGATATGTAACCATCATCGGCGAACTCGATCCTGTTGCGGGTGCTGGCTCCCGAACCCAGGAAAGCGATTCCGAAATTCACACGAAAGGCTCCCTCGTGACCACCCCCGTTCCCACCGTCACGCTCAACAACGACGTCCAGATGCCGATCCTCGGCTTCGGCGTCTACCAGATCCCGCCCGACGACACCGAGCGGGCAGTCAGCGACGCCCTGGCGGTCGGTTACCGCCACCTCGACACCGCAGCCGCCTACCAGAACGAAGAGGCCGTGGGGCGCGCCATCAAGGCCAGCGGCATCCCGCGCGAAGAGCTGTTCATCACCACCAAGCTGTGGGTGCAGAGCCACCCCGCCGAGGAGAACACCAAGCGTGCCTTCGATGCGTCGCTGTCCCGACTCGGCCTCGACTACGTCGACCTTTACCTGATGCACCAGCCGTTTGGAGACGTCTACAGCCAGTGGCGCGCCATGGAGGACCTGAACAAGCAGGGCCTCAGCAAGGCCATCGGCGTCTCCAACTTCCACCCCGACCGGCTCGTCGACCTGATCACCAACAACGAGGTCACCCCTGCGGTCAACCAGATCGAGACCCACCCCTTCTACCAGCGAACCGACGACCACGCGGTCATGACGGAGCACGGGGTCCAGATCGAGTCCTGGGGTCCCTTCGCCGAGGGCAAGAACAACCTCTTCACCGACCCCCACCTCACGACCATCGGAGAGGCGCACGACAAGTCGGTCGCCCAGGTGGTGCTGCGCTGGCTCGTGCAACGCGAAGTCGTCGTCATCCCGAAGTCGGTCAAGCGCGAGCGCATGGAGCAGAACTTCGACATCTTCGACTTCGAACTGACCGACGACGAGATGAAGAGCATCGCTCCCCTGGACACCGGCGAGAGCCTCTTCTTCAGTCACCGTGACCCCACCTGGGTGGGCAACCTCGGCGGCGTGCGAGTCGACTGAGCCGGCCACGACGACCCGAAGGACACCGCACGCATGACTGACAAGCAGGTCTGGCTCGTCACCGGCGCCGGACGCGGCATGGGCACCGACATCGCCAGGGTGGCGCTCGACCTCACTTGAGTACGCCTGGCATCCGATCTTCCACGCCAGCACCGGTGTGAGGTCGCCGAGAGCCACCTGCCAGCCAGTGTTTCGACTCGGCCTCTCCTTTCCATGGCCCCATCGGGCTGGCCCATGTGTGCCTTTTGAATCTTCAACAAACACTCAAGAATGGGTGGCGTTGGGGGCAAGAGACCTAGAAGGCCAGTCATGCACAGATCAGGCCTGAATCTCGGCAGGACGTTCGCCACATCTCCCGGCCGACACCTGGGCGGTCGCCGACGCGCCGGTGTGTTGCTCGTAGCCGGCCTCATCGCCTCGGGCCTGGCGCAGCTGCCCGCGTCCGCGGTCGCCGCCACAGCCATGCGAGCCCAAGCCACCTCCGCCACCCAGGCTGGCATGTCGACTCCCGTCGACAAGCGAACTCCTGTGCGCGGTCTTCGGGTGAGCCTTCCGCGACTGTCCGTCGGCGACGACGAGGTCCTTGAGGGTGACGACGCGAAATTCGACCTGCGCCTCTCCAAGTCCAGCAACCGGATGGTGAAGGTGCGCTTCTTCACCGAGGATGGCACCGCCAGTGGAGGCAGTGACTACCGGGAGCTGGTGGGTTCGCGGCGCTTCCCCCCAGGTACCACGCGTCAGTTTGTTTTCGTGCGGACGTTCGACGACCGCCGCAACGAGGGCGACCAGACCTTCTTCCTCCGTCTGTTCCGGGTCAAAGGGGCGACCCTCACCAGCTCCCGCGGCGAGGCCACGATCCTCGACCGACACCGGGTCAACCCGTGCAACCGCTGTCCGCAGCCGTGCCACCCGTTCTGCCCGCCGCCGTGCCACCCCAACTGCCCGCCACCGTGCCATCCATTCTGCCCGCCGCCCTGCCACCCCAACTGCCCGCCACCGTGCCACCCCAACTGCCCGCCGCCGAACCCACCCCCGCCGAACCCTCCGCCGCCAGACCCTCCGAACCCTCCGCCGCCGAACCCTCCACCGCCGAACCCACCGCCGCCGGACCCTCCGAACCCTCCGCCGCCGAACCCTCCACCGCCGGACCCTCCGAACCCTCCACCGCCACCCCCGCCACCTCCTCCTCCGCCACCACCCC
>DASSJR010000130.1:0-2554 GCA_035691135.1 Nocardioides sp.
GCGGGACAGCCGGTGACGGTGATCAGGTACGACGACCGCATCCAGTCCAGGTAGGTCTCCATCGGCCGGCCGTTGATCTCGGTCGGGTACTCCTGGTCCGCCGAGAACGGCGGCACCTGCGAGACCGGGAGCAGGAGGACGTCGTACGACTGGAAGAACCGCCGCATCGTGTCGGCCAGGGCCGTGCGCTGGGCATAGGCACGGGCGACGTCCGCGCCGGCGAGCCGCTCACCGGCCCGGATGTTGTCGGCCAGCGACGACTTGAAGGCGTCGGGCTGCTCGGCGAGCAGGGATCCGAACCGGGCCTGGAACGACCAGGCACGCAGGGTGCGGAAGGTGTCGTCGGCCACGCGTAGATCCGGATGGTCGCCGAACACCCGTGCGCCCGCTCGGGCGAAGGCCCGGCCGGCGGTCTCGATCACCGCCCTCACCTCGGCGTCGACCTCGAACGCCCCTCCGAGGTCGGGCGACCAGGCGACCCGCAGGCCGCGTAGGGAGCCGCTGACCGGCGGCGCGAACATCGCTCCCGGGTCGCCCAGCGCTGTCGGCACCCGTGGGTCGGGTCCGGCGAGAACCGAGAGGAGGAGGGCCACGTCGCCCACCGTGCGCGCCATCGGCCCGCTGACCGACGTCGTCTCCCACAGGTTGTCGGTCGGCCACGAGGGCACCCGGCCCAGCGAGGGCCGAAGGCCGACCACACCGCAGAACGACGCCGGGTTGCGCAGCGAGCCACCCATGTCGGACCCGTCGGCCAGGGGCACCATCCCGGCGGCCAGCGCACAGGCCGCACCGCCGGACGATCCGCCCGCAGACCTCGTCGGGTCGACCGGATTGCGGGTGGTGCCGAACACGGGGTTGAACGTGTGGGAACCCGCGGCGAACTCCGGCACGTTGGTTTTCCCGATGACAACGACGCCGGCGCGCCGGATCCGCTCGACGACCAGGTCGTCGGCGTCGGGAACATGGTCGGCATAGAGAGGCGAGCCGTACGTCGTCCGCCAGCCCGCGACGGCGTGCGTGTCCTTGAAGGCGTGCGGGAGGCCGTGCAACGGTCCCACAGGCGCACCGGAGGCGAGGTGCTGGTCGGCCGCCGCGGCCCCGGCCCGCGCCCGCTCCACGTCGAGGCTCACGATCGCATTGAGCTCGGGGTTGCGCCGGGCAATGCGGTCCAGGTGCAGGTCGAGCAGCTCGCGCGCCGAGATCCGTCGGCTCCGGACGGCGTCCGCCAGCTCCCGGGCGGTCGAGTCGACGTACAGGTCGGTCACCGGCGGCGTCCGAAGACCGCGCCCGCGACGACCCCGAGGAGCACCAGACCCGCGCCGACGGCGGTGCCCTTGACGAAGTCGTCCCGCGAGCCTGCGCGAGCCGGGGCGGTGTAGACGCCGTCGCGAGGCCCCGCCGGAGCCTCGGCGGCGGTCTCCCCCGGGACGCTGGGTCCAGCCAGCTCGCGCCCCACGCTGTCGAACATCTCCCCCGCCATCCGCCTCGCCACCGACGACAGCATCCGCTGACCGACCCCGCCGACCATCCCGCCCACGATCGCGTCGGCGTCCCAGGCCACCTCGGTGCCGTCGCCGACCTCGTCGAAGCTCACGTTGACGGTGGCGTCCACGGTGCCGGGGGCGCCGGCGCCCTGGACCCGCATCACCAGTGACGAGTGGGGCTCGAGGTCGCTCATCACGCAGGAGCCGGAATAGGTGCCGCGGATCGCGGCGACCCCGGCGGTCACGGTCATGCCGTAGGCGTGGTCGCCCTTGGCCTCGAGGCGCTCGCATCCCGGGATGGTGCGGACCAGCACAGCGGGGTCGAGCAGCGCGTCCCAGACCTGGTCGACCGAGAACGGGATCGTGTTGGTGCCGGCGATCTTCACAACGTCTCCTCTTGGGTTCCGGGGTTTCGAGACGCTCGCTTCGCTCGCTCCTCAACCACCACCTTGGCCTGTCGAAGGGCGAACAGCTCGGACGGCGAGATCGGCATCGCCGTGATCGGGATTCCTTCGGCGTCCTCGATCGCGGAGGCGAACACCGCGGCCGACGGGATCACGCCGGCCTCCCCGGCGCCCTTGATCCCGAGCGGGTTCAGCGGTGACGGGGTCTCGAGGTGGTCGATGTCGATCGAGTCCGGCACCTCGGTGACGTAGGGCATCAGGAAGTCCATGAACGACGCGTTCTGCAACTGCCCGGCCTCGTCGTAGGCCATCCGTTCGTAGAGTGCGCCGGCCACGCCCTGGGCCACGCCACCGTGGATCTGGCCCTCGACGATCATCGGGTTGATCAGGTTGCCGCAGTCGTGGACGACGGCGTACTTGAGGATCCTGACCTCGGCGGTGTCGGGGTCGGTCTCGACGATCACCGCGTGCATACCGGAGGCGAACGTCGACCGCTCGGGACTGTAGAAGTCGCGGCCCTCCAGACCGGGCTCGTCGTCCTCGGCCACTGGGGGCTTGCCGGGATCGCCGACCGTGAACTGCGTCGCCGCCTTCGACGCCTCGTCGAAGGCGTAGCGCAGCGGGTTGGACAGCACCGCGACGGTACCGAGGTCGATCGAGGCCCCG
>DASSJR010000131.1:0-2016 GCA_035691135.1 Nocardioides sp.
CGTACCGGCGGGCACCCCGCGAAACGCACCTTCCAGGCGCTGCGGATGGAGGTCAACGACGAGCTCGCGGTGCTGCGCCGGGCGATTCCCGCCGCCATCGACGCGATCCGGGTCGGCGGCCGGGTGGTCGTGGAGTCCTACCACTCGCTGGAGGACCGGATCGTGAAGCGGGCGTTCGCCGACGCCGTGCGCAGCGACGTCCCGGAGGACCTGCCGTTCGTGCCCGCCGGGAGCGAGCCGGCGCTGCGCCTGGTCACCCGGGGCGCGGAGAAGGCCGACGACCGCGAGATCCGGGAGAACCCTCGCGCCGCCTCCGTGCGGCTGCGTGCCATCGAACGTCTCAGCAACCGAGGAGTCGCCTCATGATCACCCCATTCGAATGCTCGCTTCGCTCCGCCAGACCACCCCACGAAGTCACTCGCTGCGCTCCTGACTCCGCGGGGACCCCGGCGAACGGGGACCCCGAATGAGCAACGGTTCAGCCCAGCTGCGGACCCCCGTCCGGATCGGACGCGGGATCGCCGAGGCCGCGGTAGAGCGGGCCCGGCTCACCGTCGTACCGCGGCGGCGGACCCGCGCCGCGCGGATGCCGTTCGTGATGCTGGTCAGCCTGGTGCTGCTCGGAGGAGTCATCGGGCTTCTGCTGTTCAACACCTCGATGCAACAGGCGTCCTTCGCCGCTACCGCCCTCGAGGAACAGGCCACCACCCTGACCGCCCGCGAGCAGACCCTGCAGATGGAGCTCGAGGTGCTCCGCGACCCGCAGCGCGTCGCCGAGCACGCTCAGAACCTGGGCATGGTGCCCGCCGCCAATCCGGTCTTCCTTCGCCTCTCCGACGGCAAGGTGCTCGGCGAGCGAGTCCCCGCGACCCCGGCCAACGGCCTGCGCGTCCGTCCGCTGCCGCCGGCCAAGCCGGCCGTCCTGACCCCGGCCCCGATCGTCCACACGGTGACGGCCGATCCAGAGGACACCGGCCGCGCCTCGGACGGGAACGGCGGCTCCCACGGTAGGAATGACGGCAACGCTTCCGGCCAGCACGCCCGGCGCTGAGAGGGAGAGATCTGGTGCGTCCCACCCGCTCGCGGCGCCCTCGAGGCAGCATGCGTGGTTCGCCGCTGTTCCGCCTGAGGTTCGGCTTCGTGGTGATCGCGATGGTCCTGTCGGTCTTCGGGGCCCGACTCGTGCAACTGCAGGGCGTCGACCCCAAGGCGTACGCCGCGATGGCGGCCGCGGAGGGCATGGTCGAGGTCACCCTGCCGGCGACGCGTGGTGACATCCTCGACCGCAACGGCAAACCGCTCGCCGAGTCGATCAACGGGCTGATGGTGGTGGCCGACCCGCTCCTCACCGCCGACCGGGCACCCGAGCTGGCGAAGTTCCTCGCGAACCGCCTCGACGTCGACTACTTCACGATCCTCCCGCGACTGAGGGAGGAGGGCAGCCGCTTCGAGTACATCGCCCGGCGGGTCCCCTCCACCCTGGCCACCGAGGTCGTCGAGGAGGCGGAAGCGGCCGGCTTCAAGGGACTCGACACCCGGGAGGACCCGGTGCGCGACTACCCTGCGGGCGACGTCGCGGCCAACATGATCGGCTTCGTCGGCACCGACGAGGCCCTGGGTGGGTTCGAGCGGACCTTCGACGACCAGCTCGCCGGCACGGACGGCCGGGCGCGCTACGCCGTCGGTGGCGGCAACCGGATCCCGCTCGGCGAGAGCACGATCGTGCCGCCCAGGAACGGGACGGACCTGCACACCACCCTCGACCTCGACCTCCAGTGGTACGCCCAGCGGGTGCTGCGCCAGACCGTGGAGGACGCGCGTGCCGACTCCGGCTTCGCGGTCGTGATGCACACCGAGACCGGCGAGATCATGGCGCTGGCCGACCACCCGACGTTCGACGCCTCCGACCCGCTGCAGTACCCGGAGGAGGACCTGGGCTCGCGCGCCATGAGCGACGTCTACGAGCCGGGCTCGGTCGAGAAGGCCCTCACCCTGAGCTCACTCATCGACTCCGGA
>DASSJR010000132.1:0-4594 GCA_035691135.1 Nocardioides sp.
CCCGGGGCCGGGATCACCATGGTGGCGCCGTGGGTGGTGCAACCCAGGTTGGCCATGACCATGCCGAAGCAGTGGTAGAAGGGCACCGGGATGCAGAGCCGGTCCTGCTCGGTGAAGTTGATCAGCTCGGTGGTGAAGAAGCCGTTGTTCAGGATGTTGCGGTGGGAGAGGGTGGCGCCCTTGGGCCGACCGGTGGTGCCCGAGGTGTACTGGATGTTGATCGGGTCGCTGGGCTCCAGGCCGGCGAGCCGCTCCGCGAGCGCCTCGGCCGGCACCGCCTCACCGTCGCGGACCAGATCTGCCCAGTCCTCGGTGTCGAGGTAGACCACCCGGTCCAGGCCCGGACACTCGTCGCGCACCTGGTCGACCATGGCCCGGTAGTCGCTGGTCTTGAAGCTCGACGCCGACACCAGCAGGGACAGGCCACTCTGGTTGACGGCGTAGGCCAGCTCATGGGTGCGATAGGACGGGTTGACGTTGACCAGGATCGCCCCGACCTTCGCCGTGGCGTACTGGAGCAGGGTCCACTCCGCGCAGTTCGGCGCCCAGATGCCGACCCGGTTGCCCTTCTCGACACCGGCGGCGATCAGGCCTCGAGCCACGGCGTCGACGTCGGCACCGAGCTGGGACCAGGTCCACCGCCTTCCGCTCGCCACTTCGACCAGCGCCTCGCGGTCGGCGTACGACGCCACGGTGCGATCGAAGTTGGCGCCGATCGTCTCGTCGAGCAGAGCCGGGGTGGACTCTCCCTGTGCGTAGGACTCCATGCGCGCCAACCTAGGCCGATCCCCCTCGACCCGCCAGCGTCGGACCGACTGTGTGGGTCGAGGTCCCTAGGGTGGGGGCCGTGGACACCGACGCCGTACTGACGCTGCTGCAGGAGGTCGCGGACGAGGTGATCATCCCGAGGTTCCGCGACCTGGCCTCCGACGAGGTCGCGGAGAAGAACCCCGGCGACCTGGTGACGGTCGCCGACCACGAGGCCGAAGCCATGATCACCAAGGCACTCACCGCGGCCTACCCCGACGTGGTGGTGCTCGGCGAGGAGGCCGCGGCGGGCGACCCGACTCTGGAGGAACGGTTCCGATCGGCTGACCACGCGTTCACCGTGGACCCCGTCGACGGCACGAAGAACTTCGTCCACGGCTCCCCCGACCACGCGGTGATGGTGTCGGAGATCAAGGGCGGCACCGTGGTGCGGTCGTGGATCTGGCAACCCCAGCACCAGGACGCCTACGTCGCCGAGCGCGGTGCCGGGGCGTGGCGCAACGGCGAGCGGCTGGTGCGGCCGCCTCTCGGCGAACGACTGCGCGGGGTGACGTCACGCCGGTCGTGGGTCGGCCGGGCACTCGGCACGCTCACCCGGCTCGAGCTCACCTGGGTCTGCTGTGGGGTGGACTATCCGAAGGTGGTCGAGGGTGCCGCCGACTACGCGATCTACCACAAGGCCAGCCCCTGGGACCACGCGCCGGGTTCGCTGCTGCTCGCGGAGACGGGGGGCTTCCTCGGCACCCGCGGCGGCGAGGCCTACCGCCCTCAGCTGGAGCGGCCGGCCGGTCTGGTTGCGGCGGCCGACCGGGCGACGTACGACCTGGTGCAGGGGCTCATCTCCGACCTGCGTCCCGGTCGCTGACACCGACGAGGCCCGGCCGGACAGAGGTCGCAGCGTGACCGAGCCCCGGTTCTCGCGTTGAACAGGCATGCGCCCCCGAAACCTCCTGACCGCCGTCCTCGCCGCATCCGCCCTGTCGCTTCCCTTCCTCACCGGGTCGAACGCGGCCGCAGCCACCGCCACCGGCGCCTACGACGAGTACGTCGCCTTGGGAGACTCATGGTCCGCCGACGTGGTGATTGCCGACACCAACGGCACGCCGGACACCACCTACGCGCCGGTCGGCTGCGGGCAGTCGCACACCAACTACCCCAAGCTGCTGGCCGCGGAGCTAGGGATCTCGAACTTCCGCGACGCCACGTGCGGTGGGGCCGAGACCGACGACTTCTACGCTCCGCAGAGCGTCGAGCCGGGTGGCACCAACCCGGCGCAGTTCGACCGCCTGACCGCCACCACCGACCTCGTGACAGTGGGCATCGGCGGCAACGACGCGGGGATCGCCGGCGCCGCGATGGACTGCTTCGGTCTGTTCCCCGACGACCAGACGGTGCCGCCCGGCACCGCGCCAGAGCAGGTGCCGACCGGCGGCTGCAAGGACAAGTACGCGCCGGAGGGTGGTGAGGACCAGCTCGCCCGACAGATCCTCGAGGCCGAGCCGAAGGTGGTGGCGGCTCTCCAGGAGATCCACCGGATCAGCCCCGCCGCCCGGGTGCTGATCATCGACTACTTCGCGGCGGTGCCCGAGCACGCCTGCTACCCGAGCGTGCCGATCAGCGAGGAGGACATGGCCTACCTGCACGACACCATGCTGCGGCTCAATGCGATGGTCCAGCGGGCGGCTGCCGCGGGCGGCGCGGAGTTCGTCGACTCCTACACCCCCACGATCGGCCACGACGTCTGCCAGCCGCCGAACGTGCGGTACGCCGAGGTCTACGGTCCCTCCGTGAACGGACCGGCTGTCGGTGTGCCCGCACATCCGAACTCAGCAGGCGCGGCAGCCCAGTTCCGGGCGGTAATCGCACAGGTGAACGCAGGACCCTGACCGATTTTGACCGGGTGGTTCGCTCGGCCCCATGACGCCCGACCTCAGCGACCAGCAGCTGCTGGACCAGTTCCACCGGCAGATTCGCCTCAGCGGCCGGGAGGACGAGCCCACGCCGGGCATCGTGCAGGACACCGACGGCCCCGTCGTCCGCCGGTACCCGGAGCAGCCGGGCACGTCGTACTGCATGGTCGAGTGCCCCCGGGGCCTCGGCGACGACCCCGACCACTGGATCTCCCGGCAGGTGGACTTCTTCACCGGGCGGCACGAGCAGGTGGAGTGGAAGACCTACTCTTACGACGAACCCGTGGACCTCGCCGTCCGACTCACGGCTGCGGGCTTCGAGGCCGAGCCCCCCGAGACCCTCTTGCTGGGCGAGGTGAGCGGACTCATCCACGGCGTCGACCTGCCACCGGGCGTGCGGGTGCGGGCGGTGACCAGCGATGCCGACCTGGCCCGGATCGACGAGCTGATGAAGACGATCTGGGGACCGGACCGCGGCGATGGCTCGCTGGCACGGGAGATGCGGGCGAACCCCGACGCGCTCGACGTGGTCGTCGTCGAAGAATCAGAGGAGGGGCCGGTGCTGTGTGCCGGGTGGCTTCGGTACTCGACCGGCACCGACTTTGCCAGCATGTGGGGCGGCTCGACCCTGCCTGGCTGGCGACGCAAGGGTCTCTATCGCGCCACGGTCACCCACCGGGCCAGGCTCGCTCGCGTGCGCGGCTACCGGTTCATGCGGCTGGATGCCTCGCCCGACTCGCGGCCGATCCTGGTGCACCTCGGGCTGCGCGCGGTGGCCACCACCACGCCGTACTCGCTGGACGCGCGCGAAGTGGCGGTCTGACCGGCCCGCCCTTGACCGAAGCTCCTTGGTAAGTGAATACTTACGGTTCGTGGGCACTTACGAAGCCGGGCTGGACGCCCTTGGCGACCGCACCCGGCGGGCGATCGTCCAGCGCCTGGCCGACCGGCCGCGCTCGGTGCAGGAGCTGGCCGACCAGCTGCCCGTGAGCCGGCCTGCGGTCTCGCAACACCTGAAGGTGCTGAAGGACGCCGGCCTGGTCGCCGAACGGACCGCGGGCACCCGGCGGATCTACCGCCTCAATCCGGAGGGAGTGGCCGCCCTCCGCGACCAGCTCGACACGTTCTGGAACCGCGCCCTCGACAGCTATGCCGAGGTTGCCGAACAACCGAAGGAGACGAGATGAGCAACGACACGATCGCCGTGGTCCGCCGACAGGTGGTGGTGGAGGCGCCGGTGGAGCAGGCGTTCGCGACCTTCACCGAGCGGTTCGGCGACTTCAAGCCCCGCGAGCACAACCTGCTCGGCGCACCGATCGTGGAGACGGTTTTCGAGGGCCGGGTCGGGGGTCACATCTATGACCGGGCAGAGGACGGTAGTGAGTGCCGGTGGGCGCGGGTCCTTGCCTACGACCCACCGGACCGGGTGGTGTTCAGCTGGGACCTCAGCACGCGTTGGGAGCTGGAGACCGATCCGGAGAACGCCAGCGAGGTCGAAGTCCGGTTCATCCCCGAGTCGCCGCAGCGAACGAGGGTGGAGCTCGAGCACCGCCACCTTGACCGGCATGGACCGGGGTGGCCCGAGATGGTCGACGGTGTGGGCGGCGAAGCGGGCTGGCCGCTCTACCTGGCCCGGTTTGCGGACCTGGTGAGCCGGGAGGCCTGAGGTGTCGTCGGCCCCTGGGTCACGGGGTCACTGTTCGCCTTCGCTCCCGCGTCACTCCGCCGCGAATGGGTTCGCCATCAGTCGACCGGGACACGTGACGCCCGACTGTCTGCGGCGCCAGTTCGCGTCCACATCGAGGCTTCCCGTACGGCCCGTCCACAGGCTCGAACGGATGCGCGAAAGGTGTCGGTGGTGGCGGCTTGAATTGGTCCATGGCGATCATTCCGCTTCCGCAACCGACACCGGCGGG
>DASSJR010000133.1:0-5753 GCA_035691135.1 Nocardioides sp.
CCGAACATGGTGGTGGCGAAGTGGTCGAGGGTGCCCTTGAGGTGCGCCATGGTGATGCCCTCGTCGACGACCAGCCCCTCGACCTGGTGGAACATCGGGCTGTGGGTGGCGTCGAACTCGTCGGTGCGCAGGACCCGGCCCGGGCAGACGACGTAGATGGGGGGTTCGCGGGTGAGCATGGTGCGGGCCTGGACCGGCGAGGTGTGGGTGCGCAGGACCAGATGGTGGTCCGCGGGCTCGGTCCAGAACGTGTCCTGCATGGTCCGCGCCGGGTGGTCGGGACCGAGGTTGAGGGCGTCGAAGTTCAGCCACTCCGCCTCCACGATCGGGCCTTCGGCGACCTCCCAGCCCATCGCGACGAACACGTCGGCGATCAGCTCCGAGGCCAGGGTGATCGGGTGCCGCGATCCCCGCGGTGCACGGTCGACCGGGAGGGTGACGTCGACCGTCTCCTCGACGAGCATCCGCTCCTCGTGCTCGGCCTCGAGCACCTCGAGCCGTGCGGCGAGGGCCTGGCTGACCGCTCCGCGCGCCTGGCCGACCCGCTGCCCGGCCTCCTTGCGGGCCTGCGGGGGGAGCGCGCCGATCTCCCGGTTGGCCAGCGCCAGCGGCGACCGGTCGCCCGCGTGCTCGAGCCGCACCTGCTTCAGCGCCGTCAGGTCGGCGGCTTCGGCGATGGCCACGAGCGCCGCGTCACGCATCGCCTCGACCTCCTCCGCCTTGAGCGGAGTGACCTCGACGGGGTCGTAATCGGTGTTGGGTCCCGACATGGTGGCCTTTCGCGGGCGGGATGCAATCCGGGCGGACGAATCAGGGGGCAAGTCTAGGAAGCGGTGACGGGGGGACGCGAACGGGTTCCGGCAGATCAGGACCCGCGTGCGGAGCGATGGTCCTCGGTCGGCCAGGTCAGGGTGATCCGTGCGCCTCCGCCCTGGGCGTCGCCGATGACGACGCTGCCGCCGTGCGCACGGACCAGGCCGTTGACCAGGTACAGGCCCAGGCCGGAGCCACCGCGCGCCCCGCTCTTCCAGAACTTGGTGAACACCCGTCGACGCATCTCCGGCGCGATGCCCTCGCCCTCGTCCTCCACGACGACCCGGACTCCCGGGTACTCGTCGTCGGATCCCATCTCCTCGGTCAGGACGGAGACCGTGCCCTCACCGTGCCGCACGCCGTTCTCGATCAGGTTGGTGACCACCTGGGTGAACTTGTCGGGGTCCACGCTGACCTCGGGCAGCTTCTCGGCCGCGGTGTAGACGATGGGACGTGCGGTGCCGGCCTGGACCGAGGCCACCGCGCGACGGACCAGTACGTCGACGTCGCAGGGCCGCGGATAGAGCGCCAGGCGGCCGGTGTCGATGCGGGCGACGTCGAGCAGCTCCGCGATCAAGCGGCTCAGTCGCTCGGAGTCGGAGTGGACGGTGGTCAGCATCAGCTTCTTCTGCTCGTCGTTGAGCTTCTCCCACCGGTTGAGGAGCGCCTGGACGAAGCCCTTGACCCCGGTCAGCGGGGACCTGAGCTCGTGAGCGACGGTGGCGACGAGGTCGGACCGTTCCCGGTCGAGGCGGGCCCGGCCGCGTCCGGAGCGGAGCGCGACGACCACGTGGTCGATCTGCTCGCTGACCGCGACCCGCACCATCCGGGTGGTGACGAGCACCTCGCTGCCGCTGGGCAGGATCCAGGACTGCTCGGGGATCGCGGACCGGGTCCGCAGTCCGTCGTAGGGACGGTTGGTGGCGTTCCAGTCGTTGCCCTCCTGGTCCCGCAGCGCCAGGACCTCTGAGAGCGGCTTGCCGACGCTGGCCTCGCTGGAGATCGAGAGCATCGCCGCGGCCGTCCTCGACACCAGGGTGACCTGACCCTGGGCGTCCGCCACCACCACGCCGTCGGGCAGGGCGTCGGCGAGGACCAGGGCGTCCTTCGACCACGGCTCGGTCATTTCGGGGTCCCCGCGGAATCCGAGCGCCGCGAGTGATTTCGTGGGGTGTTGTCCACATCGGCCACCCTAACCGCGCTGGGCGCGCGCCGAGGCGTAGAGGCAGAGGGCCGCGGCGGTGGCGAGGTTGAGGCTCTCGGCGCGGCCGTGGATCGGGATGCGGATCCGGTGGTCTGCGGAATCGGCCAGCTCGGCGGGCAGCCCCCAGGCCTCGTTGCCGAAGAGCCAGGCGGTGGGCCGGGCGAGCTGTTCGTCGGCGTCGTACAGGTCGAGCTCGCCGGCACCGTCGGCCGCCGCGAGGAGGAGACCGGCATCTCGCGCGGCACGCACGGCGGCCAGGGGGTCCGGCTCGATGACGAGCGGAACGTGGAAGAGACTGCCGACGCTGGCCCGCACGGTCCGTGGGTGGTAGGCGTCGACGGAGTTGCCGGCCAGGACGACGGCGTCGGCGCCGGCCGCGTCCGCCGTGCGGATCACCGTGCCCGCGTTGCCGGGATCGCGGACATCGGCGCAGATCACGACCAGGCGTGGCTGGTCGGACGACGCCTTCTCGAACGAGACGTCGAGGAACCGGCAGACCGCGACCAGCCCGGCCGGGGTCACGCTGTCACTGAGCGAGGCCAGCGCGGGCTCGTCGACCAGCGTCCATCGGGGCGCGGTGGCCGCCAGGTCGGCGTGCTCCTCGGTGGCGGCGGCCGTCGCGAACACCTCGACGACACAACCGTCCACGGACATGGCGCCGGCGACCGCCTTGGGCCCGTCGGCAAGGAACAGCCGCCGCTCGGTGCGTACCGAACGGCGGCTGAGCTTGCGCGTTTCCTTGACCCTGGAGTTCCCCCGGGTCAGTGGGGTGCTCACCCGGTGCGGATCAGGCAGAGGCCTCGGCCTTGGGGGCGTTGACGTCGTCGGGCAGCGCTGCCTTCGCGGTCTCGACCAGCGAGTTGAACGCGGCCACGTCGTTGACGGCGAGGTCGGCCAGGATCTTCCGGTTGACCTCGACGCCCGCGAGGTTGAGGCCCTGGATGAACCGGTTGTAGGTCATGCCCTGGGCGCGGGCCGCGGCGTTGATGCGCTGGATCCACAGCTTGCGGAAGTTGCCCTTGTTCTTGCGGCGGTCGTTGTAGCTGTAGACCAGTGAGTGGGTGACCTGCTCCTTGGCCTTGCGGTACAGGCGCGAACGCTGGCCGCGGTACCCGCTGGCCCGCTCGAGGACGACCCGGCGCTTCTTCTGGGCATTCACTGCCCGCTTGACGCGTGCCATTTCTGATTACTCCTTGTTGCTGGTGTCGGGGGAGGCGATCGCTTCGTCAGATGCCGAGCATCTTCTTCGCGCGCTTGACGTCGGCCTTGGCGATCTCGGTGGTCCCGGCCATCCGGCGGGTCACCTTGGAGGGCTTCTTCTCCAGGTTGTGTCGCTTGCCGGTCTTCTCGCGCAGGATCTTCCCCGATCCGGTCACGCGGAAGCGCTTGCTCGCTCCGGAGTGCGTCTTGTTCTTCGGCATCTTCCTTGCTCTCTCTCGTTGGTGCCGGTGGCCTCGGCAGGCGCCACCGGCGCGACGTGCGTTCTGTGCGGGGGTCAGGCCTCGATCTCGGGGTCGAGGTTCTCCGACCGACCACGCACCCTCTTCTTGGAGCCGCCTTCGTGCGCGGCGTTGGCCGCGGTCCGCTCGGCGCGCTCCTCGGCCAGAGCCGCGGCGCGCTCGGCGGCCCGGGTCGCCTTCTCGGCTTCGTGGTCAGCCCTCGCCTCGGCCTTCTTCCGGTGCGGACCGAGGACCATGATCATGTTGCGGCCGTCCTGCTTGGGTGCGGACTCCACGAAGCCCAGCTCGGTGACGTCCTCGGCGAGCCGCTGAAGCAGTCGGAATCCGAGCTCGGGCCGGTGCTGCTCGCGTCCGCGGAACATGATCGTGATCTTGACCTTGTCGCCCGCCCGGAGGAACCGGACGACGTGGCCCTTCTTGGTCTCGTAGTCGTGCTGGTCGATCTTGGGACGGAGCTTCATCTCCTTGATGACCACGTTGGTCTGGTTCCGCCGCGCCTCACGGGCCTTCTGGGCGTTCTCGTACTTGAACTTCCCGTAGTCCATGAGCTTGCAGACGGGCGGCTTGCCTTGCGGCGCGATCTCGACCAGGTCGAGGTCGGCCTCCTGGGCAAGCTTCAGTGCCTGGTCGGTCGGGACGATTCCGACGGTCTCCCCGTTGGGTCCCACGAGTCGGACCTCGGGTACCCGGATCCGATCGTTGATTCGCAGCTCGGTGCTGATGTGTCCTCCATTGATCAAGGGGTGCGGAAGACGACGCCGAAATCAACAAAGGCTTCCGCTTCTTACTCCAAGCGGAAGCCAGTCGCGACACGCATCCCTCGCGGGGTACGGGCCTTCGGGACCGGACCCGACGACCTGTGCTGAACTTCCAACGGCGGTCGGTGCGGGTGGGAGAACGTGGTGCTGCTGATCTCCGCTTGGGGATCTGCCCGGCCACAAACGGCCGAACTGATCGGTCAACCATGCATGCTAGCCGATCATTCCGTCGGCGGCCGAATCCAGGCGGTCCGCTCCCCCACCTTCGCCAGGGTCCAGCCGGCGGCCACCGCGGCCAGGTCGTCCCCCTCGATCACGAACCGGGTCGGCCCGGCCACGTCGATCACGAGGGCCTCGGCTCCGTCCTGGGCGGCCGCGCGGGCGGCCAGGGCGGCGGCGACCGGAACCGGGCGGGCCTGCGAGTCCCACGCCCGGAGCGGTTCCAGCCCGGTGAAGGCGAGTAGTGCCATGCGGCCGTCGCGTCCCGTCAGCAGCACGGTCGCCATGTCGCTCGACTTGTCGTGCGCAAGCCCCCGCTCGTCGACCTCGATGTCGCCGGCGACGGCCACGACCGGCACCAGGAGCCGGGCCTGCTGAAGGACGGCGAGCGTCTCGGCGTACGTCGCCTGCTCGGCGTCGTAGGCCATCAGTGCCGCGGCCACCCCCGGCGCCACAGAGCCGTCGTCGTCGACGAAGCCCGAGTCCGGGATGACCCGGCGGGGGTCGTCGGCGGCGGGAGGCATCACGGGCTCGATTCTCACCCATGCCAGTGAGAAGTGATCACCCTCACCCGAGAAGTCGAGTGTCCAAGTTGATTTAAGTGTAGTAAATCCGTAGACATAGTCCTCATGTCTACGACCACACTGGCGGCACCCGCCGCCTCTCCCCCGACCAAGGCCCGGCGGAGACGGACGTCGCCCTCGCGGCTGTCCTTCCTGCGCCGATGGGCCTCACCCATCGCCATCGTCGCAGTCTGGCAACTGCTCAGCAGCACCGGCGTGCTGACCGAGGACACGATCGCTTCGCCAGCCCAGATCGCCGCCGCCGCGGCGGACCTGATCGCCGACGGCACGTTGCAGGCCGCGATCCTCGCCTCGCTGCAGCGGGTCGGGCTCGGCTTCCTGATCGGCGCATCGATCGGGCTCGTGGTGGCCGTGGTCGCCGGGCTGTCGCGACTGGGCGAGGACGCCCTCGACCCGCCGATGCAGATGCTGCGCACCCTGCCTCACTTCGGCCTGATCCCGCTGTTCATCACCTGGTTCGGCATCGGGGAGTCCCCCAAGCTCGCGCTGATCGCGATGGGGGTGGCGTTCCCGCTCTACCTCAACACCTTCGGCGGTATCCGCAACATCGACCGGAAGACCAACGAGGCCGCCACGGCGATGGGGCTCACCTGGCCCCAGCGGATCCGGCACGTCGTGATCCCCGGCGCGCTCCCCCAGACCCTGATCGGCCTGCGCCAGAGCCTCGGCATCGCGTGGCTGTCGCTGATCGTGGCCGAGACCATCAGCGCCAGCT
>DASSJR010000134.1:0-8629 GCA_035691135.1 Nocardioides sp.
AGAGAGTTGGCGAAACCAACTCCTGGAGGAGCACTACGTGGACGGCTACTACACCTGGATGCTGATCTCGTCCTGCCTGGTCCTGATGATGACCACGCCTGGGCTGGCTCTGTTCTACGGCGGCATGAGCCGCTCGAAGTCCGTGCTGAACATGATGATGATGTCGTTCTCCGCGCTCGGCGTCGTCGGCATCGTCTACGCCCTGTGGGGCTGGTCGATGACCTACAGCTCGGTCCCGTGGGCCGCCGCGGACGCGGAGAACCCGGGCTGGGAGGCCGCGAAGCTGTTCGCGAGTCCCTTCGACCAGTTCGGTCTCTCCGACACGCTGCCGGCCAACTATGTGTTCGTCGCCTTCCAGCTGACGTTCGCCGTGATCACCGCGGCCCTGATCAGCGGCGCGATCGCGGACCGCGTGAAGTTCTCGTCGTGGCTGGTGTTCCTGCCGCTCTGGGTCACGCTCTCCTACTTCCCGCTTGCCCACCAGGTCTGGGGTGGTGGGTTCCTCAGCAACGTCGAAGGCGGTCTGTCGGCCCTGACCTTCGGAGTCACCGACGGGCTGGCCAACATCGCGCCGATCGACTACGCCGGCGGCACCGTGGTCCACATCAACGCCGGCGTGGCGGGCCTCGTGCTCGCCCTGCTCATCGGCGTCCGGCGAGGATTCGGGCGCGAGCCGATGAAGCCGCACAACCTCACCCTGACCATGATCGGCGCGGGTCTGCTGTGGTTCGGCTGGTTCGGGTTCAACGCGGGGTCGATCGTCTTCACCTCCACCGAGGAGTCGGAGATGATCGCCCAGTTCACCACCGAGACCGGCCTGGTCTGGATCAACACCACGCTGGCCACCTGTGCGGCGATGCTCGGCTGGCTGCTGGTCGAAAGGCTCCGCGACGGCAAGGGCACCTCGCTCGGTGCGGCCTCCGGAGTGGTGGCCGGGCTGGTGGCGATCACGCCCGCCTGTGGTGCGCTGTCACCGATCGGCTCGATGGTGCTCGGCACGGTGGCCGGAGGGCTCTGCGCCCTCGCCGTCGGCCTGAAGTACCGGTTCGGGTACGACGACTCGCTCGACGTGGTCGGCGTCCACCTGGTCGGCGGCCTGGTCGGCACGATCGGCATCGGCTTCCTGTCCACCACCACCGGCCTGCTCTACGGCGAGGGGCTGCGCCAGCTCGTCGTCCAGGTGATGGTCGCGCTGTACGCGATGGCCTGGTCCGGCGTCGCCACCCTGGTGATCGGGCTGGCCATCAAGTACACCATCGGCTGGCGGATCCACGAGGAGGACGAGGTCGAGGGGATCGACTTCACCGAGCACGGCGAGTCGGCCTACGACCTCACGGGGGCCGGTGGCGCGCGGCGTAGCACCTCGGCGCTCGCGGGTGCCGGGGCCCCGCCCCGGCCACCCGGCCAGAGGTCGGCGGTCGAGGAGCCGTCGGCGGAGGAGCCCACCGAGGAGACCACCGAGAAGCAAGGAGCACCCGCATGAAGCTCATCACCGCGGTCATCAAGCCGCACCGGTGGGAAGACGTCCGTGAGGCCCTCGAGACCTTCGGGGTGACCGGGATGACGGTGTCCGAGGTCAGCGGCTACGGCCGGCAGAAGGGGCACACGGAGGTCTACCGGGGCGCGGAGTACGACATCGCCCTGGTGCCCAAGATCCGGATCGAGATCGTCGTCGACGACGCTGATGCCGAGGACGTCGTCGGCATCATCGTCAAGACCGCGCAGACCGGGCGGATCGGGGACGGCAAGGTGTGGACCAGCCCGATCGAGGGCGTCGTCCGGGTTCGTACCGGGGAACTGGACGAAGCCGCCCTCTGACGTGAAGGACGCTGACCCGTCGTGAGTTCACGACGGGTCAGCGTTTACATGCCCGAAACACGGGCGTCCGGGAGCCGAAACGCACGGCCGGAAGGGTGAGCGCTCATGTCCCCACTCACCACTGCGGCGGCTTCTGCGCTGGACACCGGCGACACCGCATGGCTCCTGGCCGCTTCCGCCCTGGTCCTGCTGATGGCGCCCGGCCTCGCACTCTTCTACGGCGGCATGGTGCGCTCCAAGAGCGTGCTGAACATGATCATGATGTCGTTCGGCACGCTCGCCGTCGTCACCATCCTCTGGGCGGTCGTCGGCTACTCCCTCGCCTTCGGCGACGACCTCGGCTACGGCCTGCTTGGTGACCCGACGCAGTACCTCGGGCTCGGCCAGCTGATGGGGGAGGGCAGCAACGGCGACTCCACGGTGCCGGTCATCCTGTTCGCGGTCTTCCAGGGGCTCTTCTGCGTGATCACGGGGGCGCTGGTGTCGGGCGCGATCGCCGACCGTGCCCGGTTCGGGGCCTGGATCGTCTACGTCAGCATCTGGACGCTCGTCGTCTACGCCCCCGTGGCGCACTGGGTCTTCGACTTCTCCAGCGGCGACCACGTCGGCGGCTGGATGGCCAACACCGTGGGCGTCATCGACTTCGCCGGCGGGACGGCCGTGGAGATCTGCTCTGGCGCCTCCGCGCTGGCCCTGGCGCTGGTCCTGGGCCGGCGCATCGGGTTCGGCAAGGAACCGATGCGCCCCCACAACCTGACCCTGGTCATGCTCGGCGCCGGGCTGCTGTGGTTCGGCTGGTTCGGCTTCAACGCCGGCTCGGCGCTGGGGGCGAGCCAGGCGGCAGCGGTCGTGTTCACCACCACGCTGCTCGCGGGCGCCGCCGGTTCGCTCGGCTGGCTCCTCGTCGAGCGGTTGCGCGACGGTCACGCCACGTCTCTGGGAGCCGCGTCGGGCCTCGTGTCGGGGTTGGTGGCGATCACCCCGTCCTGCGGGTCGTTGTCGCCGATGGGCTCGATCGTCATGGGGTTCGTGGCCGGCATCATCTGTGCCCTCGCGGTCGGGTTGAAGTACCGCTGGAGGTACGACGACTCGCTCGACGTCGTCGGCGTCCACCTGGTGGGCGGTCTCGTCGGCACACTCGGGATCGGTCTGATCGCCACCGCTGCGGCACCGACCGGCGTGGACGGCCTGTTCTACGGCGGCGGGCTCGACCAGCTCGGCAAGCAGCTCGTCGGTGCGGGCGCCGTCCTGGTCTACGCCTTCGCCCTCTCGGGCATCATCGGACTCGTCGTGGACAGGACCATGGGCTTCCGGATCGACGAGGAGCACGAGATCAACGGCATCGACCTGGTCGTGCACGCCGAGACGGCGTACGACCTGCACGCCACGGCCGGGTCCAGGTCCGGCGGCGCGGGCGTCCTTCAGTCCATCACCCGTGAGACAGCCACCCGAGAGGAAGCCGACCGATGAAGCTCGTCACTGCGGTCATCAAGCCCCACAAGTGGGAGGACACCCGGACGGCGCTCGAGGCTGTCGGGGTGACGGGGATGACCGTCTCCGAGGTCAGCGGCTACGGCCGGCAGAAGGGGCACACCGAGGTCTACCGCGGTGCGGAGTACGACATCGCCCTCGTGCCCAAGATCCGGATCGAGATCGTCGTCGACGACGCGGACGCCGACGCCGTGGTCGAGGTGATCTGCAAGGCAGCCCAGACCGGCAAGATCGGTGACGGCAAGGTGTGGGTCGCATCGGTCGACTCGGTCGTCCGGGTGCGGACCGGTGACCGCGACGAGGCGGCCATCTAACCAGCGGGGAGCTCCATGACGGCCACCGAGCGAGCACGGCGGACGGGTGAGGCCGACGCGTTGTGCGCGTCGGCGTACGAGAAGGCGGGCGGTCTCGAGGTCGGGAGCGCGCTGGTGGCGGTCGGCGGCTACGGGCGCGCCGAGCTGGCGCCGTACTCCGACCTCGACGTGGTGCTCGTGGCCGACGAGGGCGTGGAGCTCGGGGAGGTAGCAGAGCGTGTCTGGTACCCGATGTGGGACAGCGGCGCGCGGCTGGACCACTCGGTGCGGTCGCTCCCGGAGATGGTGGACACCGCCGACGCCGACCTGAAGGTGGCCCTCGGCCTGCTGGACCTGCGCCACCTCGCCGGAGACCCCAACCTGACCCTCCGACTGCGAGCGACGATGCTGACCGGTTGGCGCCGTCGGGCCCGCACCAGGCTGCCGGAGCTGCGCGAGGTGGTGCGCGCCCGACACGACCTGCTGGGCGAGCTGGCCCATCTGTCGGTGCCGGACCTGAAAGAAGCCGAGGGCGGGTTGCGCGACGCCACCGCCCTCAAGGCACTGGTGGCGAGCTGGCTGGTCGACGTGCCGCACGCCGACCTCGAACGCTGTCGCGGCGCGCTCCTCAACGTCCGGGACGTCCTGCACGCCACCGCCGGCCGGGCGACCGACCGGATCGCCCCGGAGCTGTGGGGCGACCTGGCCGATGGCCTCGGGCTCGCCGACGACGCGGCCGCGCAGCGGCACGTCCGCGAGCTCGGCCGGCGGATCACGCACCTCTCGCGGCTCACCTGGCGCCGGGTCGACGGGGTGCTGGGGCGGCCCGTCGCCACCCGCGTACGGCGACCCGTGCTCGACACGCTCGCTCCCGGCATCGCGTTGTCGGGCGGCGAGGTGGTCCTGGACGCGTCCGCGCGGCCGGCCGACGATCCCCTCCTGCTCCTGCGGGCCGCCGCCCTCGCCGCCGAGCACGACGCAGCGCTCGGGCCGGCGACCGCAGCCCGCCTGGTGCGCGAGGGGGGAAACCTGCCCGACCCCTGGCCCCCGGCGGCCCGGCACCTCTTCGTCCGGCTGCTCGCGGCGGGGCGCGGCCTGCTGCCGGTGTGGGAGACCCTGGACGAGACCGGGGCGCTGGAGGGGATCCTGCCCGAGTGGGAGCGGATCCGGCTGCTGCCGCACGCCTCGCCGATCCACCGGTTCACCGTCGACCGTCATGTGGTCGAGACGTGCATCGAGGCGTCCGCGCTGATCCGAGACGTGGGGCGCCCCGACGTACTCATGGCGGCGGCGCTGCTTCACGACATCGGCAAGGGTGGCCTGACCGAGCACAGCGTGGCCGGCGAGCCGCTGGCCCGCGGCATCGCGGCCCGAATGGGCTTCGATCCAGCGGCCGTCGACCTGATCGGCACCCTGGTGCGCTGGCACCTGCTGCTGGCCGAGACCGCGACCACCCGGGACCTCGACGACCCGGCAACGGTGGAGCATGTCGCCGAGCGCGTGCGGACCCCGGCGGCTGCCGAGCTGCTGGTGGTGCTGACCGAGGCCGACGCCCGGGCCACCTCGGCCAAGGCGTGGTCGCCCTGGCGTGCCGGGCTGATCCGCGGTCTCGGCCGGCGGGTCCTCGCCGAGCTCGGCCCGGGCCAGCTCGCGGGACCCGTCAGTCCGGCCGACGTGGAGGTCCCGTCGTCCCTGGAGCCGGGTGCCGTCGTGGTCGACGTCGAGCCCTCCGACGACGGCTCGACCGTACGGTTCGTCGCCGTGGACCGGGTCGGTCTGCTGGCCGACGTGGCAGCCGTCTTCGCGCTCCAGCGCACTTCGGTACGCGCCGCCCACGCCTGGTCGCAGGGCGACCACGGCGTCTCGGTGTGGGAGGTGGCCGCGGAGCAGCTCGACCCGGCGGTGCTCCGGCAGCGGTTCGAGGCGATCGCCGAGGGACGGCTCGACCCGGGCCAGCGGTTGCGTCCCTCCGCCGCGGGCCCGCTCGCGCCCACGATCGTCGTACGTCCCGAGGCATCGGCGCAGGCCACCGTCCTGGAGGTCCGGGCCACCGACCGACCGGGCACCGTCCACCTGGTGTGCGCCGCCCTCGCGCGGCTCGGCCTGGCCGTCCGGTCCGCCCATGTGGACACGCTCGGGCCACAGGCAGTCGACGTCTTCTACGTCCAGGAGGAGGCCGCGGGTGCGCTGTCGGACGAGCGGGCGGCCGAGGCCGCTCACGCCGTCAGGTCGGCCCTCACTCCGCACGCCGGTTAGGCTTGAGCCTCGATCCTGACCCGCACCGTTGCTAGGGAACTCACACTTGTTCGCCACACTCTCCGACCGCCTTGCCGACACCTTCAAGAACCTGCGTGGCAAGGGCCGGCTCTCCGAGGCCGACATCGACGCCACCGCGCGTGAGATCCGGATCGCGCTGCTCGAGGCCGACGTCGCCCTGCCGGTGGTCAAGGAGTTCGTGGGCGCGGTCAAGGAGCGGGCGCGGGGTGAGGAGGTCAGCCAGGCGCTGAACCCCGCCCAGCAGATCGTCAAGATCGTCAACGAGGAGCTGGTCGCCATCCTCGGCGGCGAGACCCGACGGCTCCGATACGCCAAGACCGGCCCGACCGTGATCATGCTCGCCGGGCTCCAGGGCTCCGGCAAGACGACCCTCGCCGCCAAGCTCGCGCTCTGGCTCAAGGAGCAGGACAAGACTCCGCTCCTGGTGGCCGCCGACCTGCAGCGGCCCAACGCGGTCAACCAGCTCCAGGTCAACGGCGAACGGGCCGGCGTACCGGTCTTCGCGCCCGAGCCCGGCAACGGCGTCGGCGACCCGGTAGCGGTGGCGAGGGCTTCGGTCGAGGAGGCCAAGCGCAAGCTGCACGACGTCGTGATCGTCGACACCGCGGGCCGGCTCGGAGTCGACGCGGAGATGATGAAGCAGGCCGCGGACATCCGGGACGCCGTCGACCCCGACGAGGTCCTGTTCGTGGTCGACGCGATGATCGGCCAGGACGCCGTCACCACCGCCCAGGCGTTCCTCGACGGCGTGGGGTACGACGCCGTCGTCCTCACCAAGCTCGACGGCGACGCCCGCGGCGGCGCCGCCCTGTCGATCGCGTCGGTCACCGGACGGCCCGTCATGTTCGCCTCGGCGGGCGAGAAACTGACCGACTTCGACCTCTTCCACCCCGACCGGATGGCCTCGCGCATCCTCGACCTCGGCGACATGCTCACCCTGATCGAGCAGGCCGAGAAGACCTTCGACCAGGAGCAGGCGCTCAAGGCGGCTCAGAAGCTGACCGGCCAGGGCGGGGAGTTCACCCTCGATGACTTCCTCGAGCAGATGCAGCAGGTCCGCAAGCTCGGGTCGATGTCGAAGATCATGGGGATGCTGCCCGGGATGGGCCAGTTCCGCGACCAGATCGAGAACTTCGACGAGCGCGAGATCGACCGCATCCAGGCGGTCATCCAGTCCATGACGCCGGCCGAGCGGGCCAACCCGAAGCTCATCGACGGCTCGCGCCGAGCTCGCATCGCCCGAGGCTCGGGCCGGCAGGTCTCCGACGTCAACCAGCTCGTGGACCGCTTCTTCGAAGCCCGCAAGATGATGCTGTCGATGGCCAAGGGAGGCATGCCCGGGCTCCCGGGGATGCCCGGAATGGCTGGGGGCGGCGGCAAGAAGGCGAAGGCCAAGCCGGCCAAGAAGGGCAAGGGCGGCAAGCGGGTGTCGGGCAACCCGGCGAAGGCGGCCGCCCAGAAGAAGGCGCAGGAGGAGCGGACCCCCGCCGCCTCGGCCAACCCGTTCGGGCAGCCGGCCGGCGAGGAGGAGGTCGACTACCAGAAGGCGGCCGCCGCGCTCGACCTGCCGAAGGACTTCTCCAAGTACCTCAAGTGACGCGGCCCGGGTTGTTGCCGTTTGGTACCAAACGGCGAGATTCAGCGACCCGAAGCTGCGGCTTTCCCACAATGGATCGTTCCCAGAACGGGGCCTCCCGCCCATGACGAGCGTCCTGGTCGTCGACGGGGCCAACGTGGTGGGCTCGCGGCCCGACGGCTGGTGGAAGGACCGGGCGGGCGCCGCGCGGAGGCTGCACGAGCGGCTGCTGGTCGCGGACACGTCGTACGACGACATCGTGCTGGTGCTCGAGGGTGCCGCGCGGGGCGGGGTCACGGCCGGCCGTGACGGTCACGTGGTGACCGTGCACGCGCCCCGCGACGGAGACGCCACCATCGTGGACCAGGCGAAGGAGGCCGCGGGCCGGGGGAGCGAGGTCACGGTGGTCACCGCCGACCGCTTCCTGCGGAGCCGGGTCGAGGGCGTCGGGGCCCGGGCCATGGGTCCGGGCTGGTTGCTCGACCAGCTGGGCTGACTATCGTGCCGGACATGACTGCGCTCAGGTTCCGCGGACCGGTCCTGCCCGACGGGGAGTCCCGCGACGTCTACGTCGTCGACGGGAGGGTGACCTTCGATCCGGTCGCCTCCGCGGAGCACGTCGCCGAGGGCTGGATCGTGCCCGGACTCGTCGACGCCCACTGCCACGTCGGGCTCGACCAGCAGGGCGCCGTCGACGAGGAGACGCAGGAGGAGCAGGCGATCACCGATCGTGACGCCGGGGCGCTGCTGCTCCGCGACTGCGGATCGGCCGCCGACACCGCCTGGATCCACGACCGCGACGACCTGCCCCGGCTGATCCGGGCCGGCCGCCACCTCGCGCGCACCAAGCGCTACATCCGCGACTATGCCCACGAGGTCGAGCCGCCGGAGCTGCCGGCGTACGTCGCCCAGGAGGCGAAGCGCGGCGACGGCTGGGTGAAGCTGGTCGGCGACTGGATCGAGCGCGACTCCGGAGACCTCGCGCCGTCGTTCCCGGCCGAGACCTTCGCCGAGGCGATCCGCGTCGCCCACAACCACGGCGCCAAGGTGACGGCACACTGCTTCGGCGAGGCGGTCCTGCCCGGCCTGATCGAGGGCGGGATCGACTGCATCGAGCACGGGACCGGCCTGTCCACCGACCTGATCGACGCGATGGTCGAGCGCGGCACCGCTC
>DASSJR010000135.1:0-22217 GCA_035691135.1 Nocardioides sp.
CCGACCTCGCGGGCCACACGGGTGACCTCGCCCGCGAACGTCTGCAGGGTCCCGGTCATCGAGTTCAGGGTCTCGGCGAGCTCGGCGATCTCGCCCCGCGCCGTCACCGTGATCTGCTGGCTCAGGTCGCCCTGGGCCACCGCCTGGGCGACCGAGGAGATGCCGCGCACCTGGCTGGTGAGGTTCGACGCCATGGTGTTCACCGAGTCGGTGAGGTCCTTCCAGGTGCCGGAGACGCCGGGCACGGTGGCCTGGCCGCCGAGGATGCCCTCGGTGCCGACCTCGCGGGCCACACGGGTGACCTCGGCCGCGAACGAGGACAGCTGCCCCACCATCCGGTCGACGGTGTCCTTCAGCTGGGACATCTCGCCCGACACCTCGACGGTGACCGTCCGCGACAGGTCGCCGTTGGCGACCGCCGTCGTGACGGTGGCGATGTCGCGCACCTGGTTGGTCAACCTCGACGACATGGTGTTGACGGCGTCAATCAGGTCGCGCCAGCTGCCGTCGGCGCTGCGGACTCGCGCCTGCCCGCCGAGCTTGCCCTCGGTCCCGACCTCACGGGTCACCCGGGTGATCTCGTCGGCGATGGAGGACAGCTGGTCGACCACCCCGTTGACCCCGCGTGCGAGGCGCAGGGGCTCGCCGCGGAGAGGCTGTTCGTCGAGCCGGAGGTTCATCCGCTGGGTCAGGTCCCCCTCGGAGACGCCGGCGATCACGCGCGCGAACTCGCTGGTGGGTCGCACCAGGTCGGTCACCAGACCGTTCGCGGCGTCGATGGACTTGGCCCAGCCGCCTTCGCCCGTGCCGTTCTCGAGGCGCTCGGAGTACCTGCCCTCACGTCCGACCACCCGGTGGACCCGGTTCAGCTCTGAGGCGAGGTGCTGCTGGCGCTCAGCGATCTCGTTGTAGACCTCGAACAGCTCGGCCACGGTGCCGTCGCCGGTGACCGGCAGGCGCCTGCGGAAGTTGCCGTCGCGCATCGACTTCATCGAAGCCAGGAGTCGCTTCAGCTGGGCAGGGCTCAGCTCCTCGACGGCTGATCCGTTGGTGGCAGAAGTCCTGCGGACTGGTCCACTGGTCCGCTTGCTGCCGGTCTTGCCGCTGGGCATCACACGCCTCCTCATTGGTGCACACCCTCGCCCGGCCCAAGTCTGTCACCATGTTGAGAGTCCGCAGGCAAATTCAGAAAGTAGAAATGACAACCCTGCCGCTGCACGCTCACCGCACCTTCGCGGCGGACGAGAGATCCGTCGCCAAGGCCCGTGCATTTGCCCGCGAGATGCTCGAGTCCTGGGATGCGGGCGACCTGGCCGACAGCGTCGTTCTCCTTGTCAGCGAGCTGGTCACCAATGCGGTGGTGCACGCAGGTACCACCGCCAGGCTCGAGCTCCGGCTGGATCCCCAGAGCGTGCGGGTCGAGGTGGAGGACCTGCATCCGCGACGCGTCCTGCCGATGGTGGTGGCCGAGCCTTCCGAGGAGGCGGAGGAGGGTCGCGGACTCCTCATCACCTTCTCCCTGGCCTCGGCCTGGGGCGTCGACTACACCTCTGGGTCCAAGCGGGTGTGGCTGCGGTTCGACCGACCGGTGGACCAGCTTTCCGTTCCTCGGTGGTCGCCCAAACCTGGTGACAAGCAGGGCCACGCCCACGTCGCGGTCGCCGAGCTGTCCGGCGACGGGGTCGTCACCGCCTGGAACGACGACGCCGTGGAGATGTTCGGCTGGACTCCCGACGAGGTCCGCGGCCGGCACTTCGACGAGCTCCTGGACCGGGTGCCGGGGGACCACGAAACCGACGTGCCCTCGACGATCAAGATGGCCAGCGGGTGGCAAGGCACCTACTGCGTGCTGCACAAGAGCGCCGAACCCGTGTTGGTGTTTGCCTCCCACGTCGGCCGCGAGCGTGGTCGCGGGTCCACGGCGCTGATGGTGGCCACCGACCAGCGGGTCCTCATCGAGCGTCCGCCGGTCCGTCCCGGACAGCCGTCGGTCGAGCCGGGGATTCTGGGCCTGATGGACGAGGCGCTCGTCCGGCTCCGGCTCGACGACTACCTGATGCTGGCGGTCGAACGGGTCCGGGACCGGCTCGGCGCCGACGCGGCGTACCTGCTGATGTTGCGAGATCTCGAGGATGAGTACGAGGTCAAGGCGGTGAGTGGCCTCTCCGCGAGCATGATCGGCACCAGGCTGGCTTCGAGTGCCGCGGGCGCGCCGGACCCCCGGACCCCCCACCTCCCGGTGGTGGTGGGCGACCTCTCGAAGACGGCTGTGCCGCTGCTCGCCGGCACTGGCCTGCGCTCGCTGGTGCTCGTCCCCATCTCCGCCGAGAGCCGGGTGGTCGGCGCCATCGGCGTCGCCTCTGCCCACGTCGAGGGGTTCTCGACCGACCAGAGCGTGGTCCTGCAGCAGATCGCCAACGCCCTGGCCGTGGCAACCGATCGGGCCCGGTTGCAGTCCCTCGAGCGCGAGCGGCGGGGGTGGCTCACGTTCCTTGCGGAAGCCGGTGACTTCCTGGCCGGCTCGCTCGACCAGGACATGACCATGGCGATCACCGGTCAGATCGTGGTGCCCAAGATCGCCCAGTGGTGCGCGGTCCACCTCGACGACGACCGCGGCCACCCGGTCCTGGAACAGGTGTGGCACGAGGACGAGCGGCAGACCGAACCGCTGCGCGACTACCTCGAGACGAACCCTGTCCCCGCCCCGGACGAAGAGGTCGAGGAGGTCAAGGAGGTGGACGCGGATGCCGAGCCGAGCATCTGGGGAGAGGTGCTCACCGTGCCGCTCGTTGCGCGCGGCCGACGGATCGGGCACCTGTCGCTGGGGCGTCCCGAAGGGGATCCGTTGCGCGGCGAGCCTCTGCTGGTCGCGGAGTCGGTGGCCAGACGGGCGGCGATCGCGATCGAGAACGCGAGGGCCCACGGCGAGCTGAAGGCGATCGGAAACGCCCTCCAGAGCAGCCTGCTGCCGTCGTCGACCCCCGAGGCCCAGGGGCTCGACGTCGGTGTCGTCTACGAGGCGGCCGGACAGGAGACCACCGCCGGCGGCGACTTCTACGACCTGTTCCCGATCGGTAGCGGGAAGTCGTGCTTCGTGGTCGGCGACGTGTGCGGGACCGGACCCGAGGCAGCTGCGGTGACCGGCCTGGCCAGGCACACCATCCGGGCGCTGGTGCTCGCCGGATTCCCCATTGCCGACGTGCTCGAGCGCCTCAACACGGCGATCATCGACGAGGGCGAGCGGTCCAGGTTCCTGACCCTGGTCTGTGGCGTCCTCCAGCCCGACGGCGACTCGATGCGGGTGGGGATCGTGAGTGCGGGACACCCGCTGCCGATGATCGTCCGGAACAGCGGCCATATCGAGCAGGTGGGTCGCCCACAGTCCCTGCTCGGCGTCGTCGACGACGTCCGCTACTTCGAGGAGCAGTACCGCCTCTCTCGCGGTGAGCTGTTCGTGGCGGTGACCGACGGCGTGCTCGAGCGCCGGGTCGGCCAGGTGATGATCGGGGAGGACGGACTCGCCACCGAGCTCGCCAGCCTGGGCACCTCGCTCCCCGCGCAGACCGTCGCCGAACGAGTACGCCGGCTCGTCGTGGAGTTCGCCCCCGAGGCTCCTCGTGACGACATGGCGGTGCTCGTGCTCCGGGTGGGCGAGCCGGCGCTGGTCAGCTGACCCGGCGGGCGAGGGTCAGCGCGAACTCCGTCTCGTCGTCGGTCAGGATCCGGTCGACCTCGAAGCCTGCGGCACCGAGCTCGGCGACGATGCCCTCGGGCCGGAACTTCGTCGAGATCTCGACCCGGATCTCCTCGCCGCTCGCGAGGTCGATCGAGATCCCGGCACCCGGGATCGACACTCGCTGAGGCATCTCGGCCCGCAGCCGGAGGTCCATGCGTTCCATCCGCGGGTCCCAGAACGGGACGTAGGTGAACGCGTCGAGGTCGAAGTCGGCGTCGAGCTGGTCGTTGAGCACGTGAAGGCAGTTCTTGACGAACCTGGCGGTGATGCCGCCCGGGTCGTCGTACGCCGCGATCAGTCGGTCGGCGCTCTTGACCAGGTCTGTGCCCAGCAGCAGCCAGTCCCCGGGCTCCAGCGAGTCGGCGAGTGCTCCGAGGAACGCGGCCCGCTCCTCGACGTAGAGGTTGCCGATGGTTCCGCCCAGGAAGGCGACCATGCGCCGGCCACCCTGGGGCAGGTGCCCGAGGTGGAGGGTGAAGTCACCGACGAGGGCCTCGACCTGGAGGCTCGGGTACCTCTCGGCGAGCTGCGCCGCGGCGGCCCGGAGGGTCTCCTCCGACACGTCGACCGGCACGAAGCGGGTCAGGCCCCCGGTCGTCGTGAAGTGGTCGAGGAGGATGCGGGTCTTGTCGCTGGTGCCGCTGCCGAGCTCGACGAGCGTCGTGGCCCCGGTCGTCGCGACGATCTCGTCGGCATGCTCGACGAGGATGGAGCGCTCCCGCTCGGTGGGGTAGTACTCCGGGAGCCGGGTGATCTGCTCGAACAGCTCGGACCCGACGTCGTCGTAGAGCCACTTCGGCGGCAGGCTCCGCGGCTGGGACCCCAGCCCCCGTCGCACGTCGTCGACGAGGGTGTCGGCGGCCCAGTGCGGGTCCAGGACCACCGAGACGACCGGTCGCCGGGTCACGGAGCACCCCCGTCGGCCAGCCGGACCCCGGACAGCGCCCACCTGGACTGGTGGGGGAAGAAGTTGCGGTAGGTCGCCCGGGCGTGGCCGGGCGGAGTCAGCGCGCAACCACCGCGCAGCACCATCTGGTTGGACATGAACTTGCCGTTGTACTCCCCGATGGCGCCCTCGGCCGGGCGGAACCCGGGATAGGGGTGGTAGGCGGACGACGTCCACTCCCAGCAGTCGCCGTAGGCCTGCCGGAGCCGGCCACCGCCGGGCAGCGCGGAACCTGTGGGGGCGGCGCGGGGATGGTAGGTCTCGCGGTCCGCCAGGTTGCCTACGGCGGGGGAGTGCTCGGCCTGCCCGTCGGCCACGAGCGCGTGCTCCCACTCGGCCTCGCTCGGGAGCCGCTTGCCGGACCAGGTCGCGAAGGCCTCGGCCTCGTAGAAGCTGACGTGGCTCACCGGCAGCCCGGGGTTCACCGGCCAGGTGCCGTTGAGGGTGTGCTCGAACCACACCCCGTCCTGCTCCGTCCAGTAGAACGGCGCGCGCCAGTGCTCCTCCTTGACCTTGGCCCAGCCGTCGGAGAGCCACAGGTCGGGGCGCTCGTAGCCGCCGTCACGGATGAACTCCAGCCACTCGCCATTGGTGGTCAGCCGGTCGGCGAGCCGATAGGGCTCCAGCCACTCGCTGTGCCGGGGGAGCTCGTTGTCGAAGCTGAACCCGTCTCCGTCGTACCCGATCTCGACCAGTCCCCCTTCGACGTCGATCCAGTCGAGCGGGCCGGGCTCCGACTGCTCGCTGGGCGTCCCGGCGTAGACCGGTTGCAGGGGGTTCAGGGAGAGCACGTGCTTGATGTCCATCAGCAGCAGCTCCTGGTGCTGCTGCTCGTGGTGGAAGCCGAGCTCGATGGTGGGCGCCAGCTTGTCGAGGGAGCCGGAGTCGAGGCCGGTCACGAGGTCACGCATCCGGTCGTCGACGTTGCTGCGGTAGACCCCGACGTCGTGGGCTCCCGGACGGCTGATGAGCCCGCGGTCCGGACGGGCGTAGCGCGGCCCGACCGCTTCGTAGTAGCTGTTGAAGAGGAACCAGTACTGGTCCTGGTACGGCGCGAAGCCCGGCTCGTTGTCGGCCAGGACGAAGGTCTCGAAGAACCAGCTCACGTGCGCGCGGTGCCACTTGGTGGGGGAGACGTCCGGCATCGACTGCACGGTCTGGTCCTCCGGCGACAGCGGCGCCGCCAGGGACTCCGTGTGGGAGCGGACCTCGTCATAGCGCCGGACCAGCGCCTCGACGTCCCAGGATTCGGATGACACGGGAGTGAACCTCCTTGGCATCGGTCTCACGGACGCGCTGCCGCCGCGTCCGCAGGTCTCGCCGAGTCTATGACGGGACCGCACCGCCGGTAGGGTGGCAGCGTCCCCATCTACAACCGAAGGAGCTCCCGCTGACAGAGTGGATCCTCCTCGGGACGGCTCTGCTGCTCATCGCCGCCTGCGGGGTGTTCGTCGCGGCCGAGTTCGCATTCGTGACGGTCGACCGGAGCAAGGTCGACCAGGCCGCGGCCGAGGGTGACGCGGGAGCGATCGGGGTGCAGAGCGCCCTGCGCTCCCTTTCGACGCAGCTGTCGGGGGCCCAGGTCGGCATTACCGTCACCAACCTGGCCATCGGCTACCTGGCGGAACCGGCGATCGCCGAGCTGATCGACGGGCCGCTCGAGGCCGTGGGTGTCCCGAGTGGTGCGGTGCGCGCGGTCTCGGTCACCATCGCGCTGACGCTGAGCGCCGGGCTGACCATGATCTTCGGCGAGCTCGTACCCAAGAACCTCGCGATCGCCCGCCCCATGCAGGTCGCCCGTGCGACCCAGCTCGTCCAGCGCACCTTCACGTCGGTCAACCGCCTGCCGATCCGGCTGCTCAACGGCTCTGCGAACGCGTTGGTGCGGCGATTGGGCATCGAGCCCCAGGAGGAGCTGCGGTCAGCCAGGAGCTCCGCCGAGCTGGCCTCGCTGGCGCAGCGATCGGCCGAGCACGGCACGCTCGACACCGAGACCGCGGAGCTGATGGAGCGGTCGGTGGAGTTCGGCACCCGCACCGCCGGTGAGATCATGACCCCCCGCGTGCGCACCCTCAGCGTCGAGGACGGCGACCGCGCCACCCACGTGATCGAGCTGGCGCGCCAGTCGGGGCACTCGCGGTTCCCGGTGCTCGATTCCGACGACTCGGTCGTCGGGACCGTCCACGTCAAGCACGCAGTGGCGCTGCCCGTCCCCGAACGCGCCACCACCCGCATCAAGCACATCATGGCCCGACCGATCGTCGTCCCCGACACGATGCGCCTGGACCCGCTTCTGAACCTGCTCCGCGGGGGCGAGGGATTCCAGCTGGCCGTGGTCCTCGACGAGTACGGCGGCCACGCCGGCATCGTCACCCTCGAGGACGTGATCGAGGAGATCGTCGGTGACATCGCCGACGAGCACGACCGGCTGGGCGCACGCGGCCGCCAGCTCCAGGACGGCAGCTGGTCGTTGTCGGGCCTGCTGCGGCCGGACGAGGTCAACGACCTGACCGGCATCCACCTTCCGGATCACGAGGACTACGACACCATCGCGGGACTCGTCCTGCGCACCCTGGGCCGGGTCCCCGAGGTGGGAGACGTCGCCGAGGTGCCGGTGCCCGACCCCAGCGACGAGGAGGGCGTCCGCGAACAGCTCGCGGTGCTCACCGTCCTCTACATGGACGGGCTGCGCATCGACCGTGTGAGCCTCCGACTGCACTCGGGTGGCGAGGACGAGCGATGAGCACCTTCGGCCTGATCCTGTTCTCCGTCCTGCTGCTCCTGGGCAACGCTTTCTTCGTGGGTGCCGAGTTCGCGCTGGTCTCGGCGCGGCGTACCCAGCTCGAGCCCCGGGCCGAGGCCGGCTCGCGCGTCGCGCGCACCACCTTGAAGGCGATGGAGAACATCTCGCTCGTCATCGGCGTCAACCAGCTCGGCATCACCGTGTGCTCGCTGCTGCTCGGTGCCGTCGCCGAGCCCACCATCTCCCACATCCTCGAGCCCGGGCTCCACGCGCTGCAGGTGCCGGAGTCGTTCGTCCACCCGATCTCGTTCGCCGTCGGTCTGTCGATCGTCGTCTACCTGCACGTCGTCATGGGGGAGATGGTCCCGAAGAACATCGCCCTGGCCGGCCCGGACCGGGCCGCACTGGTCCTCGGTCCGCCCGTCTGGGCCATCGTGACTGTCCTGCGCCCGGTGATCGTGGTGATCAACGCCATGGCCGCCGCGATCCTGCGCCTGGTCGGGGTCGACCTGCGCGACGAGGTGAGCTCCACGTACACCCGCGAGGAGGTCGCGGCGCTCGTCGAGGAGTCCCGCGGTGAGGGACTGCTGGAGGAGGAGGAGTACGGCCGCCTTGCCGGCGCGCTCGGCTTCACGGAGAAGACGGTGCAGGACGTGCTGATGCGACCCGACAGCCTCACCACCGTCCGTCGCGGGGCCACGGTCGCCGACGTCGAGCAGCTGTGCGCCGCCACCGGCTTCAGCCGGTTCCCGGTGGTCGCCGACGACGGCGGACTGATCGGCTATCTCCACATCAAGGACGTGCTCGAGACGGACGCGGACCGCCGCTCCCGGGTGATCGACGACAAATGGATCCGACCCTTCGCGCCGGTTCGGGCGACCGACGCCCTGCACGACGCGCTCGAGACGCTGCAGAGGCGTGGGGCCCACATGGCCCTGGTCGTCGGGCCCGACGGCGAGGTGCTGGGGCTGGCCACGCTCGAGGACGTCATCGAGGAGCTGGTGGGCGAGATCCGCGACGCGGCCCACCATGACGAACAGGTCTGACCACCCCGACGGATAGGCTGTCAATGGCAGCCGACGGACATCGAGATGCAGGGAAACACGTGGCGGACGACCTGACGCGCGGCAAGCGCGTGTGGACGGTGCCGAACCTCATCAGCGTGGCGCGGCTGGCCGGCGTCCCTGTGTTCCTGTGGCTGGTCCTGGTTCCCGAGGCCGACGGTTGGGCACTCGGCCTGCTCATGCTCTCGGGGTTGACCGACTACCTCGACGGCTACCTGGCGCGGAAGCTCAACCAGGCGTCGGCACTCGGCGAGATCCTCGACCCCGTCGCCGACCGCCTCTACATCCTCGCGGTCGTGCTCGGCCTCGCGTTGCGCGAGATCATCCCGTGGTGGGTCGCGGTGATCCTGCCGCTGCGCGACCTCCTCCTGTGGGGGCTGGTGCCGTTCCTGCGCACGCGCGGCTACAGCGCCCTGCCGGTCCACTTCCTGGGCAAGGCCGCCACCTTCAACCTGCTCTACGCCTTCCCGTTGCTCCTCCTCGGTGACGGGACCGGCGTCGTGGCGTCGCTCGCCAAGGTGTTCGGCTGGGCGTTCGCCATCTGGGGGATCGGGCTCTACTGGTGGGCCGGGGTGCTCTACGCGTGGCAGGTACGCCGGCTGCTCGCCGAGACCGAGCGTCGGGAGGTGGCGCCCGATGGCTGACCAACGCAACGGCCCGCTGCCCGACCACGTGACGACACCGCTGCTCACGCTGATCACCGAGCACTCCCTCGACGACGACTACCAGGAGGTCGCCGAACGCCGTGGCGTCGCGGCCGGCGCCGCACCGCGCGGCAAGCCCGCCTGGGTCGCCGCCACGGTCGTCGGGGTGTTCGGGATCCTGGTCGCCACCGCGGCCGTGCAGACCTCACGCAACGCCGGCACGGCCGATGCCGGTCGCGCGACCCTGATCGCGAGGGTCCAGGACGAGCGCGCGGCCCTGGAGCAGCAGCAGGCTGCGATCGCTGACCTCCAGCGCGCCAACATCGGGCTCGAGGATCGTCAGGCCGACATCGTGGCCAACCAGCGGGACACCACCGCCAGGCTGCGCCGGCTCCAGGTCGCGACGGGCTACACCGCGGTCACCGGGCCGGGGGTCCGGATCGTCGTCAACGACGCTCCCAACGGAGACGTGACCCAGATCGTCCGCGATGAGGACCTTGCCCTGCTGGTCGACGGGCTCTGGGGAGCCGGCGCGGAGGCGATCTCGATCAACGACCAGCGGCTGACCGCCCTCAGTGCCATCCGCAACGTCGGGCCGGCGGTGCACATCAACAGCAGGCCGGTGAACCCGCCGTACACCGTCCAGGCCATCGGTGACACCCTGACCCTGCAGGCGGACCTGCTGGACACCACCCACGGCCAGCAGTTCTTCGACCTCGCCGACGACCTCGGGTTCGTGTACACCATGCAGAACGAGAACTCCCTGACGCTCCCGGCCGCGCCGGGGCCGAGGCTCCGTCACGTCGAGGCCGGAACCGGTGACGGGCAGGGTGGCCAAGGAGAGGAGACAGGGCCGTGATCGCCGCACTCGGGCTGCTCGTCGGAGTCCTGCTGGGCGTCTTCCTGCAACCTGACGTCCCCGTGGGTCTCGAGCCCTACCTGCCGATCGCGGTGGTCGCGGCGCTCGACGCCGTGTTCGGCGGTCTGCGCGCCTACCTCGACGGCATCTTCGACGACAAGGTGTTCGTCGTCTCGTTCTTCAGCAACGTCGTGATCGCGGCGGCCATCGTCTACCTCGGCGACCAGCTCGGCGTCGGCGGCCAGCTCTCCACCGGGGTGATCGTCGTCCTGGGCATCCGGATCTTCTCCAACGTCGCGGCGATCAGGAGGCATCTCTTCCATGCCTGAGACACCGCCCCAGCCGTCAGCCGAGCCCAGGCCGTCCGGCCGCCAGCGCCTCCGCGACGCCCTGCTCCGACCAGGCCGCCCACAGGTGGTCGTGGCGGTGCTGCTCGCGATCGTCGGCTTCGCCGCGATGACCCAGGTGCACGCCAACCAGCAGGACGACACGTTCCAGGGCAGGCGCGACCAGGACCTGATCGACATGCTGAACGGCCTTGCCGGCACCTCACAGCGAGCCCAGGCCGAGATCACCCGGCTCGAGAACACCCGCGCCGACCTGCTCTCGAGCACCAGCGCCCGGGAGGCGGCCCTGGAGCAGGCACGGGAGCAGGCCGACACGCTGGAGATCCTGGCCGGCACCGTGCCCGTCACCGGGCCGGGCATCCGGATCACGATCGAGGAGGTCGACGGGCCGGTCGACATCGACTCGATGCTCGACACCGTCCAGGAGCTGCGCACGGCGGGGGCCGAGGCGATGCAGTTCAACGGCAAGGTCCGGGTGGTTGCCGAGACCTCGTTCGAGGACGGAGTAGGCGGGATCGAGGTGGACGGGCAGCGGCTGGAGGCGCCGTACGTCATCGACGTGATCGGCGAGCCGGCCACCCTGTCCGGCGGTCTCGTCTTCGCCCAGGGCCCGATCGACCAGCTCGAGGACGACGGCGCCACCGTCGACGTCGTGGAGCTGCAGTCGCTGGACATCGAGAGCGTCGTGCCCACCGCCAGACCGCAGTTCGCCGACCCCGCAAGCTCGCAGTAGCCTGCCGACCACCGCCCCGACCGGAGGAGACGACTTGTACCCCGAGGACTTGAAGTACACCACCGAGCACGAATGGGTCCGCAGCCCCGGTGAGTCGGAGGGGTCGGTGCGGATCGGCATCACCCACTTCGCCCAGGACGCACTCGGCGACATCGTCTACGTCTCGCTGCCCGAGGTGGGGGAGTCCGTCTCGTCGGGGGAGGCCTGCGGTGAGCTCGAATCGACGAAGTCTGTCAGCGACGTCTATGCGCCGGTCTCCGGTCAGGTCTCCTCGCGCAACACCTCGCTCGACGCGACACCCGAGCTGGTCAACACCGACCCCTATGGCGCGGGGTGGCTCTACGAGGTGGTCCCGGAGGACTCCTCGGCAGTAGACGGCCTCATGGACGCAGCGGCCTACCAGGCGACCCTCGACGGCTGAGCGAACTCGGCTCGTCGCCCTTGATCGAGGTCCGGCGGCTGATAGGTTCGTGGCCAACCTCAGCCTCAGCCCTGTGGTGAGGGTTGGCGGAGGACCACATCGATCCGGAGGAACCCATGCCGTTCTGCACCGCCTGTGGCCGGCAGAACCCCGACGACGCACGCTTCTGCTCCCAGTGCGGCACCAAGCTGCTGACGGCCGAGCAGTCCGGCGGGGAGTCCCGCGGAGGTGCCGCCGCGGAGAGTCCCGGTGAGGCCACCGCGACGTTCGGGGCCGCCCACGACAAGGCCGACACGTCGGACCGCCAGCTCAGCCCGGTCGACGCCGCGGCCGTCGACGCGTTGCCCGGTGGCCACGCGCTCCTGGTGGTCCAGCGGGGGCCGGGAGCCGGGAGTCGGTTCCTCCTCGACGAGGACCAGATCAACGCCGGCCGCCACCCCGACAGCCAGATCTTCCTCGACGACGTGACGGTCTCGCGCCGGCACGCGGAGTTCCACCGCAACGGTGAGGAGTTCACCGTCAGCGATGCCGGCAGCCTCAACGGCACCTACGTCAATCGGGACCGGATCGATCGGGTCCAGCTCAAGGACGGCGACGAGGTGCAGATCGGGAAGTACCGCCTAGTCTTCTTCTCCGGGCACAGCAAGGGCTGACGTGCAACCTGCCCAAGCCTCCCGGGCGAGGATGAACATCGGAGAGGTGCTCGACCGACTGCGCCCCGACTTCCCGGGGATCACGATCCCGAAGATCCGCTTCCTCGAGGACAAGGGCCTGATCAAGCCCGAACGCACGCCGGCCGGTTACCGCAAGTTCGCTGCCGAGGACGTCGATCGCCTGCGCTACATCCTGACGATGCAGCGCGACCACTACCTGCCGCTGCGGGTGATCGGCGAGCACCTCGACGCCATCGACCGCGGCCTGGAGCCACCCCCGATCGAGGCCGTCGTCCCCACCGTGCCGAAGGTGGCGCTGGCCGCCGATGGCCTGCCCAGCCCCGAGTCGTTCGGCCGCAAGGACAACGTGCGGTTGTCGCGCAAGGAGCTGATCAAGATCGCCGAGGTCTCCGAGGACCTCCTCGACCAGCTCGAGCAGTACGGCCTGATCGTCCCGCGGGCCGGGACCGGCCACTACGACACCGATGCGCTGGTGATCGCCAAGTCCGCGCGCGAGCTGGCCGACTTCGGCTTCGAGCCCCGCCACCTGCGGGCGTTCAAGACGGCGGCCGACCGGGAGATCGGGCTGGTCGACCAGGTCGTGGCGCCCCTCAAGCGCGGCCGTGACGCCGCCGCCCAGGCGCGGGCCGAGGAGGCCGTCAGCGAGATCGCCGCCCTCTCGGTGCGCCTGCACGCCACCTTGGTGAAGACCGGTCTCAGGTCCTCCTGAGCCGGGGGCCGGTGACGGCTCGCGGGCGGGAGTACTGTGGATTCCGTGCGCGAAGTCGATGTCATGGGAGTCAGGGTCGAGATGCCCTCGAACCAGCCGATCGTGCTGCTCCGGGAGGTGTCCGGCGACCGTTACCTGCCGATCTGGATCGGGGCGGTCGAGGCCACCGCGATCGCCTTCGCCCAGCAGGGCGTCGTACCCCCGCGGCCGTTGACGCACGACCTTCTGCGCGACGTCCTCGCCGCCACCGGAACCGAGCTCGCCGAGGTGCGCATCACCGAGGTCAAGGACGGTGTGTTCTTCGCGATCCTGGTCCTGGGCTCCGGCACCGAGGTGAGCGCCCGCCCGTCCGACTCGATCGCCCTGGCCCTCCGCACCGGTAGCCGCATCGTCTGCTCCGAGGAGGTGCTCGACGAGGCGGGCCTCGCCGTCCCGGCCGAGCAGGAGGACGAGGTCGAGAAGTTCCGCGAGTTCCTCGACCAGGTGACCCCTGAGGACTTCGACGCACACTGATGCCCTAACCCTCAGCCAGAGGTTGAGGGTTGCGACACGCCGCCCACCTCGTTGACCACCCCCCAACCGCGGCCTACCTTGAAGTGTCTCTGTTGTAACTCCATCGTTGTGGGCTGATCCTCGTGAACCCGGCTCCGGCGTATTCCCCAGGAGCTACGCTCAACGGAGTAGACGTGGAGGATGTCGTGGGCGCAGGAGAGAACGAGCAGGACCGGGCCTCGAGCGAAGCAGCACGGGCTGCCGACGAGGCGGTCGAGCAGGGTCTTCTGTTCACCGATGACGTGTCCCCGCTGCCGAGCGACACCGGCTACCGCGGCCCGACGGCCTGCAATGCGGCCGGGATCACCTACCGCCAGCTCGACTACTGGGCCCGGACCGGTCTGGTCGAGCCCACCGTGCGGGGTGCGACCGGCTCCGGTTCGCAGCGTCTGTACTCCTTCCGCGACATCCTGATTCTCAAGGTCATCAAGCGGCTGCTCGACGCCGGGATCTCGCTGCAGCAGATCCGCAGCGCCGTCCAGCACCTGCGCACCCGCGGCACCGACGACCTCACCCGCGTCACCCTGATGAGCGACGGTGTCTCGGTCTACGAGTGCACCAGCAACGACGAGGTCATCGACCTGCTCCAGGGCGGTCAGGGAGTCTTCGGCATCGCGATCGGAGGCGTCTGGCGCGAGATCGAGGGCACGCTCGCCGAACTGCCGAGCGAGCGCACCGCGGAGCCCGAGGCGACACCCTCGGCCAGCGACGAGCTTGCCGCTCGCCGCGCCGCTCGCAAGATCGGCTAGATTGGGGTCGCCGACAATCCCGCACGGGAGAGTCTCCGCCGCGACCGAAGGCTGGTCACCGGTGGAGCGCCGAAGGGGCAACCCCTCCCCGGAACCTCTCAGGCGCCCAGGACCGTGCGGATCAGGCAACTCTGGAGCTCGGCACACCGGGTGACAGAGGGGGAGGCGACCTGATCGACCCAGCCCTTCAGGAGCCCCCGTGTCGGACCACCCCACCCTCGCCGAGCTCGACGCCGCCCTGCCGTTCGTCGAGCGCCACATCGGGCTGCGCCCCTCGGACATCGAGACGATGCTCGAGACCGTCGGCTTCGCCTCGCTCGAGGAGCTGATGGACGCCGCAGTCCCGGGGCGCATCCGCTCCGAGCGCGACCTCCAGCTGCCCGATCCGGCCACCGAGGACGCCGTCGCCCGCGAGCTGCGCGAGCTGGCCTCGGCCAACCGTCCCGCCGAGGCCATGATCGGCCTGGGCTACCACCCGACACTGACCCCGCCGGTGATCCGGCGCAACGTGCTCGAGGACCCCAGCTGGTACACCGCCTACACGCCGTACCAACCCGAGATCTCACAGGGGCGTCTCGAGGCGCTGCTCAACTTCCAGACGATGATCGGCGACCTGACCGGCCTGCCCACCGCCAACGCGTCCCTCCTCGACGAGGGGACCGCCGCCGCGGAGGCGATGACCCTGGTCCGTCGCGGCAACCGGACGGCCTCCGGGCCGTTCGTCGTCGACGCCGACGCCCTGCCCCAGACCATCGAGGTGGTCCGGACCCGGGCCGAGGCGATGGGGATCGAGGTCCGGGTTGCCGACCTGCACGACGGTCTGCCGGAGGGCGAGCTGTCCGGCGTCCTGGTGCAGTACCCCGGCGCGTCCGGACGGATCCTCGATCCCCGACCGGTGATCGAGGCCGCCCACGAGCGCAACGCGCTGACCGTCGTGGCGGCCGACCTGCTGGCGCTGACCCTCCTGGAGTCTCCCGGAGAGATGGGCGCCGACGTGGTGGTCGGGTCCTCCCAGCGGTTCGGGGTGCCCCTGTTCTACGGCGGGCCGCACGCCGGCTACATGGCGGTGGCCCAGGGGCTGGAGCGCCACCTCCCGGGCCGCCTGGTGGGGGTCTCCGTCGACGCCGAGGGCCGCCCGGCCTACCGGCTGGCCCTGCAGACCCGGGAGCAGCACATCCGGCGGGACAAGGCGACGTCCAACATCTGCACCGCCCAGGTCCTGCTCGCCGTCGTGGCGTCCATGTACGCCGTCTACCACGGGCCCGGGGGCCTGCGCTCGATCGCGACCAGGGCGCACCGCTACGCGGCCGTACTGGCCCGCGCGCTCGTGGACGGGGGCGTGTCCGTGGAGTCGGAGGAGTTCTTCGACACCCTGACCGCCGCGGTCCCCGGCCGCGCGTCCGAGGTGGTGGCGGCGGCCCGGGAGCGAGGCGTGCACCTGCGGCTGATCGACGCCGACCGCGTGGGGATCTCGACGTCCGAGGCCACCACCGGGTCCACTCTGTCCCGGGTGCTGGAGGCGTTCGGTGTGTCCGCCGATCTGGCCGCGCTCGACCAGGCCACCGGAGACGCGCTTCCGGAGGCGCTGCGCCGGGCCACGCCGTACCTCACCCATGAGGTGTTCTCGACCCACCACAGCGAGACCGCGATGCTTCGCTACCTGCGCCGCCTCTCGGCTCGGGACTACGCGCTGGACCGCGGGATGATCCCGTTGGGCTCCTGCACGATGAAGCTGAACGCCACGACCGAGATGGAGCCGGTGTCGCTGCCCGGCTTCGCCGACCTGCACCCCTTCGTCCCGGCAGAGGACGCCGTCGGCTATCAGCGGATGGTGGAGCAGCTGGAGGGATGGCTGGCCGAGGTCACCGGCTACGACCAGGTCTCCATCCAGCCCAATGCCGGTTCGCAGGGGGAGCTCGCCGGCCTGCTCGCGATTCGCGCCTACCACCGCGACCGGGGCGAGGCAGCACGCAACGTCTGCCTCATCCCGTCCTCGGCCCACGGCACCAATGCGGCCTCTGCAGTGATGGCCGGGATGAAGGTGGTCGTGGTCAAGGCAGCCGACGACGGCTCCGTCGACCTGGCCGACCTGCGGGCGAAGTGCGAGGAGCACAGCGACGACCTGGCGGCGATCATGGTGACCTACCCCAGCACCCACGGTGCCTACGAGGACACCATCGGTGAGCTGTGCTCGACCGTCCACGACCACGGTGGTCAGGTGTACCTCGACGGGGCCAACCTCAACGCCCTGCTCGGGTACGCCCAGCCGGGGGAGTTCGGCGGTGACGTCTCACACCTGAACCTGCACAAGACCTTCTGCATCCCGCACGGCGGTGGCGGGCCCGGAGTCGGACCGGTCGCCGTGCGCGCACACCTCGCGCCGTACCTGCCGTCGCACGCCCAGCACCCCGATGCCGACCGGCGCGACGGCATCGGCCCGATCAGCGCGGCACCCTACGGCTCGGCCGGGGTGCTGCCGATCTCGTGGGCCTACATCCGGCTCATGGGGGCCCCGGGCCTGGCCCGGGCGACCGCCGCGGCGGTGCTGTCCGCGAACTACGTAGCCCAGCGACTCGAGGAGCACTTCCCGGTGCTCTACCGCGGCCACAACGGACTGGTGGCCCACGAGTGCATCGTCGACCTGCGCGGGCTCACCAAGCAGACCGGGGTCAGCGTCGAGGACGTCGCCAAGCGACTGATCGACTACGGCTTCCACGCGCCCACCATGTCGTTCCCCGTCGCCGGCACGCTGATGGTCGAGCCGACCGAGTCCGAGGACCTCGCAGAGCTGGACCGCTTCTGCGAGGCGATGATCGCGATCCGCCGCGAGATCGACCGGGTCGGGGAAGGCGAGTGGAGCGCCGAGGCCTCCCCGCTCCGCGGGGCGCCCCACACCGCCCGAGCGCTCGTGGGCGAGTGGGACCGTGCCTATCCGCGCGACCTCGCCGTGTTCCCGACCGGGATCGACCCGGACAAGTACTGGCCACCGGTGGCGCGGGTCGACCAGGCCTACGGCGACCGCAACCTCGTCTGCGCCTGTCCGGCGCCCGAGGCGTTCACGGAGGCATGACACCCGCGCTCTGGCAGGCCCGGCTCGATGCCCTGCAGTCCCGCGGGCGACTCCCGTCGATCGTCGGCGGGGTGCTCCGCAACGGCGAGCTGGCGTGGACCGGTGCCTCCGGGCATCGCCCCGGCGACCCGGACGATCAGCAGTACCGCATCGGCTCGATCACCAAGAGCTTCGTCGCCGTCGCCGTCCTCCGGCTGCGGGACGCCGGGGCGTTGGATCTCGACGACCCGGTCGGACGGTTCGTTCCCGAGACGGGCTACGCCTCGTCGACCGTCCGCTCGGTGCTCTCCCACACCTCGGGTATGCAGAGCGAGCCTGCGGGTCCGTGGTGGGAGCGCTCACCGGGGGCTGACTTCCCGACGCTATCCGCCCGCAACGACGGCTCCGGAGCGGTGGCCGGGCCGGGGGACTTCTTCCACTACAGCAACCTGGGCTTCGCACTGCTCGGCGAGGTCGTGGCCCGGATCGCCGGTTCGCCGTGGTGGGACCTGGTGGCGACCGAGATACTCGGGCCCCTCGGGATGGCGCGGACGACGTTCCATCCGGCGGCACCGCACGCCCAGGGCTACAGCGTCGACCACTTCGCCGGCACGCTGACGCCCGAGCCCCACCACGACACCGGCGCGATGGCTCCGGCCGGTCAGGCGTGGAGCACGGTGACCGATCTTGCCCGATGGGGCCGGTTCCTGGCGTCCGGTCACCCTGGCGTCCTCGATGTCCCGACCCTGCGGGAGGCGGGGAGTCCGGTGTGGCCGGCGACCGACTACGGCCTCGGGCTTCGGGTGCTGGAGTGCGGTGGGCGTCCGATGGTGGGCCACACCGGCTCGATGCCGGGCTTCCTGGCGAGCCTGTTCATCAATCCGGAGACCGGTGAGGGGACCGTGGCGTTGGCCAACGCGACCGTGGGGCTGGACACCGTCGGCGTACCGCTGGCGCTCCTCTCCGAGGATCCGGTGGAGCCCACCGAGCCCTGGGTTCCGACCGACGTCGTACCCGGACCGGCACGCGAGCTGCTCGGGCTGTGGTTCTGGGGCAACACCGCCACCGAGCTGCGCTGGAGCGGCGGGTGTCTGGAGCTGCGGAGCCTGGCCCGGCCCGAGGGCGTGGACCGCTTCGAGCTCAGTGGGTCCAGGATCATCGGGACGGAGGGTTACCACCGCGGGGAGGAGCTGCACGTCGGGCGCAACGGGGACGGCTCGATCAACCACCTCGAGTGCGCCACCTTCGTCTACACGAGAGTGCCCTACGACCCGGCCGCCCCGATCCCCGGCGGGCACCCCCGCGGATGAGGGGTGCCTGTTCACCCCGGCAGGGTAGAACCTAGGACATGGCCGACCACCGGGAGATCGAGCAGACCTACGCTCCCGGCCCGGACGCCAGACTGCCCGAGCTGACCGACCTCCCCGGGGTGTCGGAGCTGGGGGATCCCCGCGTGGACGTCCTGGAGGCGGTCTACTTCGACACCGCCGATCTGGCGCTGACCCGGGCGGGGGTGACCCTTCGCCGCCGGACCGGCGGCGCCGACGAAGGATGGCATCTCAAGATTCCGGCGGACCTCGGCCGTGACGAGATCCGGGTCGGACTGCGGCGGGCACGTCACCATCCCCCTGCCGACCTGCGTCGCCACGTCGTCGCGTGGACCCGGAACGCGCCCCTCGCGCCGGTCGCCACCATCCGGACCCGACGCACGCGACGGGACCTGGTCGCGGGCGACGGGACCGTTCTCGCCGAGCTCGCCGACGACGAGGTGACCGGCACGCCGGAAGGCGCCTCCGGACCCGTCGAGTGGCGGGAGTGGGAGCTGGAGCTGGTGGACGCCGGCCCGGAGCTCCTGTCGGCTGCCGACGAGCTGATGGCCGGCGTCGGAGTCCTGCCGGACGAGGTCCAACGGAAGATCGTCCGCGTCCTCGGAGCCCGGTTCGCCGAGACATCGCTCCCCGAGGTCGGAAGGGACCTGCCCGCTGGACGAGTGCTCGAGCGCCGCCTGATGCGGCAGATCGCCGAGCTGAAGCGGTGCGACAGCCAGATGCGCCGCCACCGGGACGAGGGCGTGCACCACGCCCGCGTCGCCTGCCGACGGCTGCGGTCCGCGCTCGCGACCTTTCGGCCCCTGGTCGACCGGGAGGTGACCGACCCGCTCCGGGACGAGATCCAGTGGCTCGGACGCGCACTCGCCGATGCCCGCGACTCCAGGGTCGTCCGTGAGCGGCTGAGGAAGATGATCGACGAAGAGCCCGACGACGCAGTCGTGGGCCCCGTGTTGAGCCGGCTGGACACGACCTTCGACGAACGGGCGCGGGCTGCCTGGAGACTCGTGGACGAGACCCTCACCTCCGAGCGCTACCTCGCCCTGCTCACCGCGCTCGACCGGCTGCTCGCGCAGCCGCCCTGGACGGACAAGGCGGGTCTACCGGCCGAGGAAGTACTGCCGAAGCGGGTCCGCAAGGAGTGGCGGCGCCTGAAGCGCCGGATGGCAGCGGTGGAGGAGGCCGAGGACCGGGACGCCGAGCTGCACGAGGTGCGCAAGGACGCCAAGCGGCTCCGGTACGCCGCCGAGGCCGTGCACACCGTCTGGGGCAAGGACGCCAAGCGGTTGGCGAAGGCTGCCAAGTTGCTCACCTCGCACCTCGGTGAGCGCCAGGACACCGTGATGAGCCGCCCTGGTCTGCTCGAGATCGCCGCGGACGCCGACGAGGCGGGGGAGAGCTCGGTGACCTGGGGCGTGCTGCTCGTGCGCGAGGAGGAGCGGGCGGCCGAGCTCGACGCTGCGCTTCCGGATCTGTGGCAGAAGGTGTCGCGGAAGAAGCTGCGCCGCTGGCTGCAGTCGGCCTGATGGGCCGTCAGAGAGCCTGCGAGACGCTGGACATGTTGAAGTCGGGGACCCGAAGCGCGGGGGTCGCGGTCCGGGAGAAGTAGTCGTCGCCCCACTCGCGGCTGAAGCTGGGCACCGTTGCCGAGGCGTGGGTGAAGCGACGCAGCAGGTCGATCGGGCTCTCGTTCCAGCGGAAGTTGTTGACCGCGGCCGTGATCTCGCCGTTCTCGACCAGGTAGACGCCGTCGCGCGTGAGACCGGTGAGCAGCAGGGTCTGCGCGTCGACCTCCCGGGTGTACCAGAGGCAGGTCACCAGCAGGCCGCGCTCGGTGCCGGCCACCAGGTCCTCGACGGTGCCGGAGGCGTCGTCGATCGAGAGGACCAGGTTGTCGATCATCGGCGTGACGGGCTGCCCGGTCATCGAGGCGGTGTGCCGGGTCTGCAGGAGGGAGGTGAGACGGCCGTCGCGGATCCAGTCCGTCCGCCCGAGAGGCAGACCGTTGTCGAAGACGGACTCGGTGTTGTCGGAGGTCGCGGCCATCGTGAACGGGGCACACGCCAGGCCGTCGTAGTCGGGGTCGGAGAAGAGGTTGACCCCCTCGCGGGTGATCAGGTCCCCGATGCGGGTGTCGCCTCCACGCCGGCTGTAGACCGACTGCCCTTCGTGGGCGGTCCGGGCCCCGGCGGACCAGTAGGCATCAACCATCAGGTCGGCGACCGCGGTGGGCGGCAGGATCGTGTCGTAGCGGCCGGCCGGGAGGTCGACCTGCCGCGCGCCCCAGCCCAGACGGCGGGCCAGTGTCTCCTCGACGGCCAGCGCGTCGACGTCGGCGAAGTCGCGGGTCGCGCCACCCACCCAGGCACTCCTGGTCAGGTCGGCGGTCTTCCCGGTGAAGCCGTAATGCCCGGTGGGTTGAGCGTGCCGCAGTCGGAGTCCGGTGGAGGAGCCGAGGAAGGTGGTGGTCAGCTCGTGGTTGACGAAGCCGTAGAGCACGCGCTTGCCGTCGGTGGCGCGACCGAACGCCTCGCCCAGGGCGGGGGCGAAGTCGTCATAGACGTGGATGTCCGTGGGCCATGGCGGCTGGTCCCAGTCGTCGGCCGGCTCACCGGTGACCAGCTCGGCGGCGTCCTCGGCGGCCGACCCGTGCCGGGCCGCGGCGTCAGCGGCCTCGACGAGCGAGGCAACCTGCGCGGGGGAGCTGGCGCTGCCGGTGACAGAACCGGTGCGGATTCCCTCGGCCGCCTTGATGAACGAGATGACCGTGACGCTGATGCCGTGCATCACGCCGTTGGTGGTGAGCGTGTTGTTGGCCCAGCGGAGGTTGGCGCTGGTGCTGTCGGAGACGATGACGATGCAGTCGTCGGCAGTGGAAGTGACCAGGGCGTGCTCGACGAGCGCCTGCGGCGTGGTGTTCATCAGTTGCCTCCCTCGTCGTTGGTGTTGAGGATCCGAACACCCCGGAAGAGCGAGGTGGGGCAGCCATGGCTGACGGCAGCGACCTGGCCGGGCTGAGCCTTGCCGCAGTTGAAGGCACCGCCGAGCACCCAGGTGTGGGGTCCGCCGACGGCTTCCAGGGAGTTCCAGAAGTCCGTCGTCGTGGCCTGGTAGGCGACGTCGCGGACCTGACCGACCAGCTGCCCGTCGGTGATCGTGTAGAACCGCTGCCCGGTGAACTGGAAGTTGAAGCGCTGCATGTCGATGGACCAGGATTTGTCGCCGACGATGTAGAGCCCGCGCTCGACGCGGCTGATCAGGTCGTCGGTGGACGGCCCGTCTTCGGCGGGCTGGAGCGAGACGTTGGCCATCCGCTGGATCGGGATGTGACCGGGGGAGTCGGCGTAGGCACAGCCGTTGGAGCGGCCCTTGCCGTCGCGGGAGTTGAGCTCCGGGCGTTGCGCTGCCATCGGTCGGTCGAGCTGGTAGCCGACGAAGACCCCGTCACGGACGATGTCCCAGGACTGCGTCTGTACGCCCTCGTCGTCGTAGCCGGTGGTGGCGAGGCCGTGCTCGACCGTGCGGTCGCCGGTGACGTTCATGACCGGCGAGCCGTACTGCATGGTGCCGAGCTTGTCGACGGTGGCGAAGGACGTGCCGGCGTAGTTGGCTTCGTAGCCCAGGGCACGGTCCAGCTCGGTCGCGTGCCCGATCGACTCGTGG
>DASSJR010000136.1:0-2188 GCA_035691135.1 Nocardioides sp.
CGGTGACCGCGATCTCGTCGTACGGCTCCAGCAGCTGGATGCCGGCCGCGTCGGCCGCCTCGCGCAGGGCCAGCGCGCCTGCGCTCTGGAAGGCCATGTCGGAGGAGTCGACGCTGTGCGCCTTGCCGCCGACCAGCGTGACCTTGGCGGCGACGTCCTCGGGCATCGGCTCGTAGTGGGCGAAGGCACGGCTGAACGTGCCGGACCCGTGGGTCGAGGACCGGAGGTCGACGGAGTAGCGCACCAGCTCGGTTTGCGGGACCTCGGCCTTGACCAGGGTGCGGTCGTCGCCGACCTTGTCGGTCCCGAGCACCCGCGCCCGCCGGGAGGAGAGGTCGCTCATGACCGTGCCGACGTGGTCGTCGGGGACGATCACGTCGACGGTGTCGTAGGGCTCGAGCATCGTGATCTTCGAGGCGGCCGCCGCCTCGCGCAGCGCCAGCGACCCGGCCATCTGGAAGGCCATGTCGGAGGAGTCGACGCTGTGGGCCTTGCCGTCGGTGAGCGTGACCCGGAGGTCGACCACGGGGTAGCCGTTGCGTACCCCGCGTGCCATCTGGGCCAGGACCCCCTTCTCGACGCTCGGGATGAACTGCCGCGGCACCGACCCGCCGACGACCTTGTCGACGAACTCGAAGCCCCCGCCCTCGGGCAGCGGCTCGACCTCGATGTGGCACACCGCGAACTGGCCGTGGCCGCCGGACTGCTTCACGTGCCGGCCGAGCGCCCTGGCCGGCGAGGCGAAGGTCTCCCGCAGGGAGATGATGAACGGCGTCTGGTCGACGTTGACCGAGTAGCGGCTGGCCAGGCGCTCGAGCACCACGTCGGCGTGTGCCTCGCCCATGCACCACAGCACCAGCTGGTGGGTCTCGGCGTTGTTCTCGATCCGGATCGAGGGGTCCTCGGCGGCCACCCGGCCCAGGGCCTGCGAGAGCTTGTCCTCGTCGGCCTTGCTCTGCGCCACGATCGCGACTGGCAGCAGCGGTTCCGGCAGCGACCACGGCATCAGGACCCGTGGCTCGTCGACCGACGAGAGGGTGTCGCCGGTCTCCGCCCGGCTGAGCCGGCCGATGGCGCCGAGGTCGCCGGCCACGACCTGGGTGGCCGGCACCTGGTGGCGGCCGAACGGGTAGGTGAGACCCCCGATCCGCTCGTCCTCGTCGTGGTCCTCGTGGCCCGACCCCTCGCCGAAGAACGACGAGAAGTGTCCCGAGACGTGTACGGCCTCGTCGGCACGTAGCGTGCCGGAGAAGACACGGACCAGGCTAAGCCGTCCGACGTAGGGGTCGCTGGCCGTCTTCACCACCTCGGCCACGAGCGGCCCTTCGGGGTCGCAGGTGATCGGCGGGCTCGTCGCGCCGCTGGGGGTGAACACCGAGGGCGAGGGGTGCTCCGACGGGGACGGGAACGCGCGCGTCGCCAGCGACAACAGCTCGGCGCAGCCGACCCCGGTGACCGAGCAGACCGGCACCACCGGGAAGAACGTCGCGCGGGCGACCGCCCGCTCGAGGTCGGCGACGAGGACCTTCTCGTCGATCTCCTCGCCGCCGAGGTAGCGCTCCATGAGGGTCTCGTCCTCGGACTCCTCGATGACCCCCTCGATCAGCTGGCCCCGGAGGTCGTGGTCGTTGGGGGAGAGGAGGCCGGTCAACGAGACGACTTCGGAGCCCTCGCGGACCGGGAGGTAGAGCGGCATCACCTTGTCGCCGAACGCCTCCTGCGCCTGCGCGAGTACGCCGTCGTAGTCCGCCCGTGCCTGGTCGAGCTTGGTGATGATCACCGCGCGCGGCATCCCGACGTCGGCGCACTCGCGCCACAGCGATCGGGTGCCGTCGTCGACGCCCTCGTTGGCCGCGATGACGAACAACGCGCAGTCGGCGGCGCGGAGCCCGGCCCGCAGCTCGCCCACGAAGTCGGCGTAGCCGGGGGTGTCGATCAGGTTGATCTTGATGCCCTCGTGGACCAGCGGAGCGAGCGCCAGCGAGCTCGAGCGCTCGTGCGCCTGCTCGGACTCCTCGAAGTCCGTGACGGTCGTTCCGTCGCGCACCGAGCCGGCGCGCGGGATGGCTCCTGCGGCGGCGAGCAGCGTCTCGACCAGAGTGGTCTTGCCGGAGCCTCCGGGTCCGACCAGGACGACGTTCCTGATCCGGTCCGGGCTGCTCGCCTCGAGATCCTGCCCGGCTGGTCT
>DASSJR010000137.1:0-2021 GCA_035691135.1 Nocardioides sp.
GACGCCCCAGCTGCTCGAGCGGGGTGCCGTCGACACCGCCCTCGCCGCAGCCGCGCACGTCTTCACCGGGACGACCGAGATGGCCGGGCAGGAGCACTTCTACCTCGAGACCCACGCGTCGCTGGCGATGGTCGACGAGGGCGGCCAGGTGTTCGTGCAGTCCAGCACCCAGCACCCCACCGAGACACAGGAGATCACCGCGCACGTGCTCGGCGTCCCGAGCAACAAGGTCACCGTGCAGTGCCTGCGGATGGGCGGCGGGTTCGGGGGCAAGGAGATGCAGCCGCACGGCCTGGCCGCCGTCGCCGCCCTCGGCGCCACCCTGACGGGACGACCGGTCCGGCTGAGGCTGACCCGCCAGCAGGACATCACGATGACCGGCAAGCGGCACGGCTTCCATGCCCAGTGGCGGGTCGGCTTCGACGGCGACGGCCGGCTGCAGGCGCTCGACGCCACGCTGACCTCCGACGGCGGGTGGAGCCTCGACCTGTCCGAGCCCGTGCTGGCCCGCGCGCTGTGCCACGTCGACAACGCCTACTGGATCCCCCACGTCCGGGTGAACGGCCGGATCGCGCGCACCCACAAGACCTCGCAGACCGCGTTCCGCGGCTTCGGCGGACCGCAGGGGATGCTCGTGATCGAGGACATCCTCGGCCGTTGCGCACCGCTGCTCGGCATCGACGCCGACGAGCTGCGGCGCCGCAACTTCTACGTCGACGGCCAGAGCACGCCGTACGGCCAGCCGGTGCGGCACCCCGACCGGGTCGCGACGGCGTGGCAGCGGGTGCTGGACTCCGCCGAGGTCGCCGCCCGCCGGGCGGAGATCGAGCAGTTCAACGCAACGCACGAGCACACGAAGCGCGGTCTGGCGCTGACTCCGGTGAAGTTCGGCATCTCGTTCAACTTCACCGCCTTCAACCAGGCCGGCGCGCTGGTCCACGTCTACAAGGACGGGTCGGTGCTGATCAACCACGGCGGAACCGAGATGGGTCAGGGCCTGCACACCAAGATGCTCCAGGTCGCCGCGACCACGCTCGGCGTACCTCTCGACCGGGTCCGGCTCGCGCCCACCCGCACCGACAAGGTCCCCAACACCTCGGCCACGGCCGCCAGCTCGGGTGCCGACCTCAACGGCGGCGCGGTCAAGCATGCCTGCGAACAGATCAAGGGCCGCCTCGAGGCGGTGGCCGCCGGACGCGACATCGGCTGGGAGGAGCTGGTCCGCGAGGCCTACTTCAGCCGGGTGCAGCTCTGGGCGGCCGGCTTCTATCGCACCGAGGGACTCGAGTGGGACTCCTCGGTGATGCGGGGGCACCCGTTCAAGTACTTCGCCTACGGTGTCGCCGCGGCCGAGGTGGAGGTCGACGGGTTCACCGGGGCCTACCGCACCCGACGGGTCGACATCGTCCACGACGTCGGTGACTCGCTCTCGCCGCTGGTCGACCTCGGCCAGATCGAGGGCGGCTTCGTGCAGGGCGCGGGCTGGCTGACCCTGGAGGACCTGCGCTGGGACGAGTCCGACGGTGACTCCCGCGGGCGGCTGGCGACCCAGGCCGCCAGCACCTACAAGCTGCCGAGCTTCTCGGAGATGCCCGAGGTGTTCAATGTGTCGCTGCTGGAACGGGCCCACGAGGAGGGCGCGGTCTACGGCTCCAAGGCTGTGGGGGAGCCACCCCTGATGCTGGCCTTCTCGGTCCGTGAGGCGCTGCGGCAGGCTGCGGCCGCGTTCGGCCCGGCCGGCACCAGCGTCGACCTCGCCTCGCCGGCCACACCCGAAGCGGTCTACTGGGCCATCGAGGACGCGCGCAGCGGCAGCGCCGACCCCCACGTGGTCGAGGGACTCCCCGGCCGGGTGCCCGACCAGCCCGGGGCCGACGCTCACCGGCTGCACCCGCGGTCGGAGCGGGCCGCCCGACCCGTCCCCGCGGAGGTGCGGTCGTGAACTGGGTCTCCGCCCTCCAGCGGCTCCGCCGGGAACGCCTCCCGGGAGTGCTGGTCACCATCACCGACGTGCGCGGGCA
>DASSJR010000138.1:0-11697 GCA_035691135.1 Nocardioides sp.
CGGGGAACGGCTCAGCCCAGCCTTGCCTTGCTTGCGGGAGAGCCGCTCAGGCCGAACGATTGACCCATGACCACCGACACCGGTGCCCTCGACGCCCCCGTCGGCCCCCACGACGACGAGCCGCACGGCGACGGCATCAACAACCGGCTCAACTGGCTTCGGGCGGGCGTCCTCGGCGCCAACGACGGCATCGTCTCCACGGCCGGCCTCGTGATGGGTGTCGCGGGGGCGACCAGCGACCGCACCACCATCCTGATCGCAGGCATCGCGGGCCTGGCCGCCGGCGCCCTGAGCATGGCCGCCGGGGAGTACGTGTCGGTCAGCACCCAGCGCGACTCCGAGCAGGCCCTCCTCGCCAAGGAACGGCACGAGCTCGAGCACGAGCCGGAGGAGGAGCTCGCGGAGCTGGCAGGGCTCTACGTCGAGAAGGGACTCGGCGAGGAGCTGGCGCTGGAGGTCGCCGAGGAGCTCACCGCCCACGACGCGCTGGCCGCCCACGCCGAGACCGAGCTCGGCATCGATCCCGACGACCTGACCAACCCCTGGCACGCCGCTTGGGCGTCGATGTTGGCCTTCACGCTCGGGGCGCTGCTGCCGCTGCTGACCATCACCCTGACCCCGGCCTCGGTCCGCATCGGGGCCACCGTGGTGGCCGTGGGCCTCGCGCTGGCCTTCACCGGCTGGGCCTCGGCCCGACTCGGGTACGGCGCCGCCGGCCGGGCCGTGGCCCGCAACGTCGGTGGAGGGGTGCTGGCCATGGCGGTCACCTACGCGGTCGGTGCCCTGCTCGGCACCCAGATCGGGTGACGCCTTCCAACGGGACGCGGATGTTCGTCGCTCTCGTCCCGCCGGCGGCGGCCATCGAGGACCTCGACACCTTCCTCGAACCCCGGCGGGCCTCTGCGGCCTTTCGGTGGGCGCTGCCCGAGCAATTTCATGTCACGCTCTCGTTCCTGGCCGCCGTGGCCGACCGTCACCTCGACGAGCTCGTGGAACGGCTCGAGCGGGCCGGCAAGCGTCGTACGTCGTTCGGCACCCGGATCGCCGGCGGCGGCGCCTTTCCCAACGCCGCTCGTGCCCGGGTGGTGTGGGCAGGTCTCGACCTCGACGAGCACGGCGCAACCGAGCTCGAGCGGCTGGCGACCGGCGCCCGGGCGGCCGCGTCGCGAACCGGCATCCCGGTGGACGGTCAGCGCTTTCGCGCCCACATCACCCTCGCCCGGCTCGGACGCCCAGCGGAGGTGTCGAACTGGGTGCGGCTGCTCGACGCCTACTCCGGTCCACCCTGGACCGTGGACCGGATCGAGCTCGTCGCCTCCCACCTCGGCGAGGGCCCGAGGCGCCGACCCCGGTACGAGACGGTCGCCGAGATCCCGTTGTCCCGCTAGGGCGAGCAGGAACCACGGATCGTGGTGACGGGTGTCACGCATCCGCCGCCGAGCCGTGAGACGACTGTCCCCAGAACGCGACTTGCCCTAGGTTTCAGCGCGTGAAGATCGCTGTAACCAGGGAAACCAGGGAGGGCGAGTCCCGCGTCGCGATGGTGCCCGAGCTGGTCGGGAAGCTCACCGCCCTCGGCTACGACGTAGCGGTCGAGCCCGACGCCGGCCGGGCCGCCCAGTTCGCCGACGACGAGTACGTCGAGGCGGGTGCCACCGTCGACGAGTCCGCTCTCGACGGGGCCGACCTGGTCGTCTCGGTCCAGCCGCTTCCCAACGAGACGATCCGTCGGCTCCCCAAGGGCACCGCGACGATCTCGTTCCTCCCCACCAGCCAGGAGGAGGACGTCGTCCGCGACCTGCGCGACTGCGGCATCACGTCGTTCGCGATGGAGTTCGTGCCGCGCATCTCCCGCGCCCAGTCGATGGACGCCTTGTCGTCCCAGGCGTTGGTGGCCGGCTACCGCTGCGCGATCGTCGCCGCCGGCATGCTCCGGCGGTTCTTCCCGCTCAACATGACGGCAGCCGGCACCGTTCAGCCGGCCACGGTCGTCGTCCTCGGCGCCGGGGTCGCCGGTCTCCAGGCGATCGCCACCGCCAAGCGGCTCGGTGCCGTCGTCCAGGCCTACGACGTGCGCGCGGCCGCTGCGGAGGAGATCGCCTCGATGGGCGCCAAGCCGATCGCCCTCGAGCTCGAGACACTCGAAGGCGCCGGTGGCTACGCCCGCGAGATGACCGAGGACCGGGCGGCGAAGCAGCGCGAGCTGCTGACGCCGTACATCGCCGAGGCGGACGCGCTGATCACCACGGCCGCCGTCCCGGGCCGCCAGGCCCCGATGCTGGTGACCCGCGAGATGGTCGAGCAGATGAAGCGGGGCTCCGTGGTGGTCGACCTGGCGGCCGAGACCGGCGGGAACGTGGAAGGTTCGGAACCGGGTGAGGTGGTCCGGATCGGCAACGCCCAGGTCTGGGGCGGCCGCAACGTGCCGTCGCAGATGCCCGGGCCGGCGTCGCGGCTCTACGCCCAGAACATCGTCAACCTGGTCGAGCTGATGACCGACCGGGGCCAGGAGGCGGACGAGGAGAACGAAGGCCGGCCGGCCGCCTTCGCCCCCGACTTCGACGACGAGGTCGTGGTGGGGGCCTGCGTCACCCGCGAGGGGTCGATCGTCCACGAGGGCACCCGTGAGGCGATGGAGGGTCCCCAACCCGCCGAGACCACCACGAAAGGTGAGAATCAGTGAGTGAGGCCGTCGTCTGGCTGACGATCTTCGTCCTGAGCGTGTTCGTCGGCATCGAGGTGATCTCCAAGGTCTCCTCGACCCTGCACACGCCGTTGATGTCCGGCGCCAACGCCATCCACGGCATCATCCTGCTCGGCGCGATCATCGTGACCGGCGCAGCCGAGAGCACCGGCGCGGTGGTGGTCGGCCTGGTCGCGGTGGTGCTGGCCGCGGTCAACATGGTGGGCGGCTTCGTGGTCACCGACCGCATGCTGCAGATGTTCACCCGCAAGAAGAAGAAGGCACCGGCCGAGAGCAGCGCGGCATGACTCCGACCTGGGTGCAGCTCGCCTACCTCGCGTGCGCGGTCTGCTTCATTCTCGCCCTCAAGGGTCTCTCCGGACCGAAGACCGCGCGGTACGGCAACCTCGTCGGCGCCCTCGCCGCCGTCGTAGCGGTCACGATCCCGTTCTTCTACCTCGACCTCGACCACGTCGCGCTCATCCTGGTGGCGATCCTGATCGGAACCGCCGGCGGCGTCGTCGGCGCCCGCAAGGTCCAGATGACCCAGATGCCGCAGATGGTGGCGCTGTTCAACGGTGTCGGTGGCGGCGCGGCGGCCCTGGTTGCCCTGCTGGAACTGGCCGACATCGTCGGGACCGGCGAGGACGTCGGGTGGTTCGTGCTGCTGGCGACCGCGTTCACGATCGCAGTCGGCGCGGTGTCGTTCGCCGGCTCGATCGTCACCTTCGCCAAGCTCCAGGAGCTGATGACCTCCGCTCCGGTGGTGTTCCCGGGACTCCCGATCATCTTCGGCGCCGGGATGCTGGCCACCATCGGCCTCACGGCCATCACCCTCGGCGCCCCCGTGCTGTGGGTCGGCGTGGTGCTGGGGCTGGTCGGCCTGGTCGTCGGCGTGCTCCTGGTACTGCCGGTCGGTGGCGCCGACGTACCGATCGTGATCTCGCTGCTCAACGCCTTCACCGGTCTCACCGTCGCGGCCAGCGGCTATGTCCTCGAGAACACGCTGCTGCTGGTGGCCGGCACCCTGGTCGGGGCGAGCGGTACCTTCCTGACGATGCTCATGGCCAACGCCATGGGCCGCTCGGTCACCAACATCCTGTTCGGCGCTCTCAAGGGCGGATCCACGCTCGGCGGCGGCGAGGCGTCGGACCGCCCGGTCAGGTCGGCCCAACCCAACGACGTCGCGATCATGCTGGGGTACGCCGACCGCGTGATCATCGTGCCCGGCTACGGCCTCGCCGTGGCCCAGGCCCAGCACGCGCTGCGCGAGCTGGTCGACGTGCTCGGCGAGCGCGACATCCAGGTCGACTACGCCATCCACCCGGTGGCCGGCCGGATGCCCGGGCACATGAACGTGCTGCTGGCGGAGGCCCAGGTTCCCTACGAGCAGCTCAAGGAGATGTCGGAGATCAACGGCGACTTCAAGGACGCCGACGTCGTGCTGATCGTGGGCGCCAACGACGTGGTCAACCCGGCCGCCAAGACCACGCCCGGCGCCCCGATCTACGGGATGCCGATCCTCAACGCCGACGAGGCCAAGCAGATCATCTTCATGAAGCGCTCGATGCGCCCCGGCTTCGCGGGCATCGAGAACGAGCTGCTCTTCGACGAGAAGACCACGCTGCTGTTCGGAGACGCGAAGGACTCGATGAGCAAGCTGCTCAACGCGGTCAAGGCGCTCTGAGCGGGACCTTTGCCGCTTTGGCGCGTTGGAGGGTCAACGGGTTGACCCGAAGGAGACACGAATGACCGAGAAGAACGACGAGCGCCCGGCCCGCTGGGAGGGGCACAAGTACGACGCCCCCGAGTCCGAGGAGACCCGTCACGGCAAGGAGTGGACCTACGGCGTCCTCGGCGCCCTCGTGGTGCTCCTGCTCGTGCTGATCGCCACCGGGAAGGTCCCGATCTTCGGCGGCTGAACGCGACGCCGGGCGGTTGGTGCAGCTTCCAGAACGGTAAAGAAACGCCCTCGAAGACTCTTGACGCGGGGCGATCCATGACATTGGATCAACGAGGCCTCCAGAGGCGCAATCCGCCGGGGGCCAGGGGAGGGCGTCATCCAGGACGTCCTGCGAACGTCTCGGAGGAGTCCACAGATGTCGACCTTTTCCATGGGTCGAGCTCGCTCGCGCGCGCTCGCCCTCTTCTCGGCGGGGGCGGTCGTCATCGGCGTCCTCGGTGCTGTTCCCTCGGCCACGGCCGCTCCGGCCGACCATGACCGAGCTGTCGCCAAGCAGCTGCCTGCGCGCGCGCTCGGCGCCGGCCGCTACGTCGTCCTCCTGCGTGAGCCCGGGGCGACCCGGTACGACGGCGGCGTCGCCGGTCTGCAGGCGACGGAGGTCGCGCCCGGCAAGCCCTTCAACGCGCACTCCGACCGGGTGGCTGACTACCAGCGCTACCTGACCGGCAAGCAGAACGGACTGGCCCGACGGGTCGGGGCCGAGGTCCTGAACAGGACCACCCTGGCGAGCAACGGTTTCACCGCGCAGCTGACCGCGCAGCAGGCGACCGAGCTCTCGGGCGACCGCGCGGTCCTGATGCTGTCCAAGGACACGGCCTACCAGATGGACACGTGGAACACCCCCCACTTCCTCGGTCTCGAGGGCGAGCGCGGCAGCGGGACGGGCGGCGAGTGGCAGCGGCAGGGCGGTGTGTCCACAGCGGGTGCGGGCACGGTCGTCGGAGTGCTCGACTCCGGCATCTGGCCCGAGTCCGCGTCCTTCAGCGGCAGCAAGCTGGACCGCAACCCAGCGGGGCCGTTCGGCCTGCGCCGCGACGGCAACGACATCTTCATGCAGAAGGCAGATGGCGGTGTCTTCCACGGCTTCTGTCAGCCGGGTGAGAAATGGGTCTCCACCGACTGCAACAGCAAGCTCGTGAGCGCGCGCTACTACCCCGACGCCTTCCTCGCCTCGGTGAAGCCGCAGGAGCGCGACCCGCACGAGATCATCTCGGCCCGGGATGGTGACGGCCACGGCTCACACACGGCGAGCACCGCCGCCGGCAACTTCGGCGTATCCGCCACGGTCGAGGGTCGGAGCTTCGGCAAGATCAGCGGCATGGCGCCGTCGGCCAAGGTCGCCGCGTACAAGGTCTGCTTCAGCGACACCGATCCTGACAGCGGCGACTGCTACACCTCCTCCACCCTGTCCGCGATCGACGACGCGATCGCCGACGGAGTCGACGTCATCAACTACTCGATCTCAGGTGCGACCAACACGGTGGTCGACGCGGTGGAGTACGCCTTCCTCGGCGCTGCGGCGGCCGGCGTCTTCGTGGCCACCTCGGCCGGCAACAGCGGCCCCGGAGCGTCCACCGTGGCGCACAACAGCCCGTGGCTGACCACGACCGCGGCCTCGACGCACGCCAACTTCGAGAACACCGTCGTGTTGGGCAACGGCCAGAGGTACAAGGGCGCCAGCATCTCCTCGACCGCGGTCTCCAGCGTTCCGCTGGTCAACTCCAAGGCCGCCGGTCTCGCCGGGGCGAACGCCACCGCGGTGAACCTGTGCGGGCCGCAGACCCTGGACCCGGCCAAGGTCACGGGCAAGATGGTCGTCTGCGTCCGGGGCACCTACGACCGCGTCGCCAAGAGCGCCGAGGTCAAGCGCGCCGGTGGCGTCGCCATGGTCCTGGCCAACGCGACGGCCGGACAGAGCCTCGACGCGGACTTCCACTCGGTGCCGACGGTCCACGTGGAGAAGGCGGCGGGTGACGCGATCAGCGCCTACGCCGCGGCCCCCGGTGCCACCGCCTCCATCCAGCTGGGCGACACCACGGGTGGTGCGGCAACAACCCTTCCGCAGATCGCTGGCTTCTCCTCGCGTGGTCCGGCGATCGCCAACGACTCCGACGTGATCAAGCCGGACATCAGCGCGCCGGGTGTCAGCGTGCTGGCCGCCGTCGCGCCGCCGACCAACAGCGGTCGCGACTTCGACCTCTACTCCGGTACATCCATGGCCAGCCCGCACATCGCCGGTCTGGCGGCCTTCCTGCTCGGGGTGCACCCGAACTGGGGCCCGATGACGGTCAAGTCGGCGATGATGACGACGGCCTACGACCTCAAGCAGGCGGATGGTTCGCCCAACCAGAACCCGTTCGACGAGGGCGCCGGACATGTCGACCCGACCAAGTTCTTCCGTCCCGGCCTGGTCGTCACCTCCGCCGAGAACGACTGGCTGAGCTTCTTCGAGGGGCAGGGCTTCGATTTCGGTCCCGAGGTCGACCCGATGGCCGCCAGTGACCTGAACATTCCCTCGATCGCGCAGGGACAGGTCACCTCGAGCACGACGATCAAGCGCACGTTCACCGGTCTCGAGCCGGGTACGTGGAAGGTTGCGGCGAGCGTGCCCGGCTTCGATGTCAGCTCCGACAAGAGCCGGGTCGTCATCGGCAAGGCCGGCGACTCGGTGCAGGTGGCGTTCACGTTCACCAGGACGACGGCTCCGCTGGCGAAGTTCAGCACCGGCTTCGTCAGCCTCACCGGCAGCAGGGTGCCGACAGTGCGGCTGCCCGTGGCCCTGCGTCCGGTGTCGGTGAAGGCGCCGGCAACGGTGAGTGGCACCGGAGCCTCCGGGAGCACCGACGTACCGATCACGGCGGGCTTCACCGGGTCCCAGCAGGTTCAGCCGAGCGGGCTGGCCAAGGGGTTCACCGACTCCAGGACGATCGCCGCCGGCGCGACGGTCGACCGGACGGTGACCATCGGCGACGGGACCAAGGTCGCCCGGTTCGACCTGGACGCGGCGAACGACTCCGCGGACCTGGACCTGTACGTCTACGAGCTCAACGATGCGGGAACGCCAGTCGCCGAAGCAGGTCGTTCGGCGACGGGCTCGGCGGATGAGCAGGTGACGCTGACGAACCCGACTACGGGCAAGTACCTCGTCCGCGTCGACGGATTCGCGGCCGCTCCTGGCGAGTCGAGCATCGCCTACGACTACGCCGACTTCCTGGTCACGTCCACGGGCGGGCTCGGCGGTCTGACCGCTACGCCCAACCCGGTGCCGGTCACCCAGGGTCAGGCGACCAGCTTCTCCGCAAGCTGGAGCGGGCTCGCGGGTGGGCGCTACCTCGGCCTGTTCGAGTACGACGGGGCGCTGGCGCCGACGTTCCTCTACGTCGACGTCCCGTGACCTGACAGCAGTTCATCTCAGCCGGGCGCGGTCCTCCCTCCGGGGGCCGCGCCCCGGCCTGCATTACGCAGCGGGTGGTGCGGGCCCTGCCTTGCTTCCGGGGTTTCGAGGCTCGTCGCTGGCGCTCCTCGCACCTCAACCACCGGCGGGGGCCGGGGGCCAGGAGCCACCATCGGAGGTTGAGGTGCGAAGGCCGGCTTGCGGCCTGAGCCTCGAAACCCCGGAAGTTCTGCAGGGCGGCGACCACCCCGGCAACCGGCTACACGACCCCGTACAACCGGTCCCCGGCGTCGCCGAGGCCGGGCACGATGTAGCCCTTCTCGTTGAGCTTCTCGTCCATGGCGGCGGTGACCACCCGCACCGGTACGTCGATCCCGGACAAGTCACGCTCCAGCCGCTCGCACCCCTCGGGCGCGGCCAGCAGGCAGATGACGGTGATGTCGTCGGCGCCACGCTTGGTGAGGAAGCTGATCGCGGCCGAGAGGGTGCCGCCGGTGGCGAGCATCGGGTCGAGCACGTAGCACTGGCGACCGGCCAGGTCGTCGGGCAGCCGCTCGGCGTACGTCGACGCCTCCAGCGTCTCCTCGTTGCGAACCATCCCGAGGAAGCCGACCTCCGCGGTCGGCAGCAGGCGCATCATCCCGTCGAGCATGCCCAGCCCGGCCCGGAGAATCGGCACCACGAGAGGCTTGGGGCGGGCCAGCTTGACACCGGTGGTGGGCGCGACCGGGGTGACGATGTCCTTGGGCGACACCCGGACGTCCCGCGTGGCCTCGTAGGCCAGCAGGCTGACCAGCTCGTCGGCGAGCCGCCGGAAGGTGGGGGTGTCGGTCTGCTCGTCGCGCAGAGCAGTGAGCTTGTGGGCCACGAGGGGATGGTCGACGACCTGGGTGCGCATGGGCGAAACCCTAGGCCACGGCGGTGATCCGGGCGTTCGCGAGCATAGGTAAAGGGTTGGCCGAGGCCTTCGGTTCTGCCACTCTGGAGATGAACCCCGTTGGGTCAAGGTGGGCACGGGAGGAGAAAGATGGCCGACCAGCAGGACGGAGTGGACTTCGCGCTGGCCGCATACCGGGAAGAAGGTGTCTGGCAGGTGCAGGAGCTTGCCCACGACACGCTCGGTGACATCGAGACCCTCTCCCACGCCCTCCGCCGCTTCCCCGGCGACGGCGGCGCCGTCGGGCTGGTCGGGATCGACGAGGACTTCTTCGTCATCGTCCGGGTGGCGGGCGCCAGCACCCGGGTCCTGCTCTCCGACGTCACGGCGGCCGACGAGTGGGAGCTCGCCAGCTCCGCCGTGGAGTTCCTGGGTCTGCCACCCCCGGAGGACGACGACGACCAGGTTCCGGCCGGAGACCTCGACCTCCTCGGCGACCTCGGCGTGGGGGCCATGGACATGGGCGTGCTCCTCGACGACTACGACCTCTACCCCGACGAGATGCTCTCCGACGTCACCCGGCGCATCGGGTTCGGATCGCTCTTCGACGAGGCTGTCGGTCTGGCCTCCGCCTGAGCGACCGACGATGAGCCCGACGTACGACGTGCCGATGGGCGCCGCCCTCGCCGAGGCCCGCGCCGCTCTGGCGACCGGCGACGTCCCGATCGGCGCCGTCGTCCTGGGTCCGGACGACGCCGTGGTCGGCCGCGGTCGCAACGTGCGGGAGGCCGAGGGGGACCCGACGGGGCACGCCGAGATCGTGGCCCTGCGAGAGGCGGCGAAGGCGACCGGAAGCTGGCGGCTCGAGGGCTGCAGCCTGGTCGTGACCCTGGAGCCGTGCACGATGTGCGCCGGCGCCGCGGTGCTGGCGCGGGTGGACCGAGTCGTCTTCGGCGCCTACGACGACAAGGCCGGTGCGGTCGGCAGTCTCTGGGACGTGGTCCGCGACCGACGTCTCAACCATCGACCCGAGGTGGTGGCCGGCATCCTCGCCGAGGAGTCGACCGCGTTGCTGGACGAGTTCTTCCATGGTCAGAGGACGCCATGACCGAACGCCGACTCCCTCGACGCCACGACCTCGCACCGCTGCTCAAGTTCAAGCGGCCGGTGCTGTCGCCGAAGGAGCGTCGCCTGGCCGCGGCGCTGACCATCGAGGACCTGCGGCGGGCCGCGAAGCGGCGCACCCCGCGGGCGGCGTTCGACTACACCGACGGCGCCGCCGACGGCGAGGTGTCGCTGAGCCGGGCACGTGAGGCGTTCGCGGACGTGGAGTTCCACCCGTCGATCCTCCGCGACGTCTCGAACGTCGACACCTCCCGCGTCGTGCTGGGGGAGCGGACGGCGCTGCCGTTCGGGATCGCCCCGACCGGTTTCACCCGGCTGATGCAGACCGAGGGCGAGATCGCGGGCGTGACCGCTGCCGAGGCGGCCGGCATCCCCTACACGCTGTCGACCATGGGGACGACCTCCATCGAGGACGTCGCCGCCGCCGCTCCCGGGGCCCGGAAGTGGTTCCAGCTCTACATGTGGAACGACCGTGACCGCTCCATGGGGCTGGTGGAGCGGGCTGCCAAGGCGGGCTTCGACACCCTCGTGGTCACCGTCGACGTACCCGTCGCCGGCGCGCGGCTGCGCGACACCCGCAACGGCTTCACGATCCCGCCGACGCTCACCCCGCGGACCGTGCTCAACGCCATCCCGCGACCTGCGTGGTGGTTCAACCTGCTCACCACCGAACCCCTTGCGTTCGCCTCGCTCGACTCGTGGTCGGGCACGGTCGGCGATCTCCTGGACACGATGTTCGACCCCACGGTGACCTACGACGACCTCGCATGGATCCGCGACCAGTGGCCGGGGAAGGTGTCGGTCAAGGGGGTGCAGACCGTCGCCGATGCTCGCCGGCTCGCCGACGTCGGTGTCGACGCGATCGTGCTGTCCAACCACGGGGGTCGCCAGCTCGACCGGGCGCCGGTGCCGTTCCACCTGCTGCCGTCGGTCGTCCGCGAAGTCGGTGACGACGTCGAGGTGCACCTCGACACCGGGATCATGTCGGGGCAGGACATCGTGGCCGCGATCGCCCACGGCGCCCACTTCACCCTGGTCGGGCGTGCCTACCTCTACGGCCTGATGGCCGGCGGCCGGGACGGGGTGGACCGGGTGATCGAGATCCTCCGTGGCCAGGTCGAGCGGACCATGCGGTTGCTCGGCGTCGCCACGTTGGATGAGCTCGAGCCCGGCCACGTCACCGCCATGCGTCGGCTGGCCCCGCCGGACTGAATGCTCCGCCACCGATGAGTTCCCGACCCGCGAGGAGTCACCACGACATGGATCCCCTGGACTTCGACCCTGCCACGACGACCATGGCGCGGCTGATCAGCGGCGTGACCGACGACCAGCTCTCCCGTCCGACCCCGTGTCCCGCCTACACGGTGGCCGACCTGGTCGACCACATCGGCGGGCTCGCCTATGCCTTCACCGCGTCCGCGGTGAAGGGCGAGGTCCCCGATGAGGGTGGGTCGGGCGACGGTTCCCGGCTCGAGGACGGCTGGCGGGACCGGATCGTCACCCAGCTCGGCGAGCTGGCCAAGGCCTGGCGCGACCCGGCGTCGTACGACGGCATCACCATGGCCGGCCCGATCGAGATGCCCGCCGATGTGGCCGCCCTGGTCGCGCTCGACGAGGTCGTCGTGCACGGCTGGGACCTGGCCCGGGCCACCGGCCAGCCCTTCGAGGCCGACGACGCCGCCGCAGCCGCCTGCCTGGGGTTCGCCGAGTCGTTCGAGGTCCCGGCCGGCGAGACCCACGGGCCGTTCGGTCCACCCGTTCCGGTTCCGGCCGACGCCGACCTGCTCGACCGCCTGATCGGCGCCACCGGCCGCGACCCCTCCTGGACCCCCTGAGCGATTTCGGACCGCCCGCCCGGCTCCGGTAGCCTTCCC
>DASSJR010000139.1:0-12988 GCA_035691135.1 Nocardioides sp.
AGCCGGAGCTTGCCCACCTCGCGCAGCAGCATGAGCGACTCGGAGGCCGTGCCGGCGTCGATCTGCTGCTGCACCTCCTCGTAGTCCAACCGCTCGCGGGACCTCACCAGCGCCCGCTCGACGATCACGTCGTTGCCCTCGCCCGTCTCGTCCACCTTGATCGACCACACGAACGCCGGCCGCACCTGGTCGGGCAGCAGCGAGGCCGCGCCCTCGGACAGCTCGGTCGGGTGCAGCGGCACCTTCGAGTCGGCGCCGTACAGCGTCTCGCCGCGCTCGTGCGCCTCCCGATCGACCGGGTCGCCGGGCGTGATGAAGGCGGCGAGGTCGGCGATGGCGTAGTGGACGACGTAACCGTCCCCGTCGCGCTCGATGTGGAGGGCCTGGTCGAGGTCCATCGACGACGCCGGGTCGATCGTGACGAACGGGAGGTCGGTGCGGTCGAGCTCCGGAAGCCGGGGGTTGGCTGCCGCCGTCGTCGCGGCCTCCTCGACCTCCGGCGGGAAGTCGGGGGTCACCTCCAGCTCCGCCTGGATCGCCGCCACGCCGTCTCTCAGCGTCGTCGCGGCGACGCCGTCGTCGGCCTTCCGGACCCTGACCACGCGCTCGGTCGACATGCGCCTCACCCTAGCCTTGACCCGTGCTGATCCTCCTCCCCCCGAGCGAGGGCAAGGCGGCCCCGCGCCGGGGCAAGGCCCTGGACCTCGACGGCCTCGCCTTCCCCGGACTCGGCCCCACCCGCGAGCGGCTGCTCGGGGCGCTGGTGACTCTCTGCTCGGGTGACCGCGAGGCCGCGGCCGTCACCCTGGGGATCGGGTCCACCCAGCACGACCTGATCGACCTGAACGGTGAGCTCCGCAGCTCCCCGACGGCGCGGGCGGACCGGGTCTACACCGGAGTGCTGTACGACGCCCTCGACCCGAGCTCGCTCTCCCCCGCGGCCAGACGTCGGGCCGCCAGCCGGGTCGCGGTGACCTCCGCCCTGTTCGGCCTGGTCAGGCCGGGCGACCGGATCCCGGCGTACCGGCTCTCCGGCGACGCCACCCTGCCCGGCGTGGGACCCGTCGCCGCGGCGTGGCGACCGGTGCTGGGCCCGGTGGTCGAGGAGGCCGTCGGCGGCGGCCTGCTGGTGGACCTGCGCTCGACGACGTACGCCGCCTTCTGGCGGCCGCAGGCATCGAGGGCTCTCCGGGTCGCGACCGTCCGCGTGCTGCACGAGACCGGCGGCAGGCGGCAGGTGGTGAGCCACTTCAACAAGGCGACCAAGGGCCGCATCGTCCGGGCGCTGCTCGAGGACGGAGCCAACCCCCGCTCCCCGGCCGCGCTGGCGGACCTGCTGCGCGACCTCGGGTGGAAGGTCGAGGAGGAAGAGTCCGGCCGCGGGGGCACTCGGCTCGACGTGGTCGTCGACGAGCTCTGACCCATTGGTTCCTAACCCGCCGGGCTCGCGGCGTGGTGGGAGGCGTAGGGCTGGCGCAGCAGGTCCCCAGTCGTCGCGCAGGTGACGCCACACCGAGTGGGCGTGGTTGGCGTCGTCCTGGGTGTTGTCGTACTCGATGACGAACTCGGGAGCCAGCACGCAGTAGTAGTGACCTCGTCCGGGCTCGACGGGCCCCGCCCACGCGAACCGGATGAGCGCCGGGCCGGCGGCCTCGGCCTCCCGCCAGCAGCGCTCGGCGTACGGATGCGGAGCGCGGTCGAGATAGCGCTGGATGAGCCGGTCGAGGATCTGCTGCTGATCCTCGAGACTGTCGAGCAGGGCGCGAGCACAGCGCGCGGCTCTGCGATCGGCAGACCGACGAGCGTAGGCCCGACCGCAGATCTTCACGCACCGCGTTGGCGGCGCGAGCTACCAGCGAGTGGCAGACGCAAACACGTCGTAGCCGGGGGGCAGGGCGTTGTACATGCGCAACGACGCGTGCGGCTCGTCACCGCCGCGGCCGCCGGTGAAGAACGACAGCACGGTCACCGAGCCTGGGCTGAGCTCCATCCGGAACAACGATGTCAGCGGAGCGTCCACCGCATGCGCGACGAGGGTCTTGATGGGGGTGACGTGGCTGACGATCACGACGGTCTTGCCGGCGTGGTCGTCGAGCATGCGCTGCAACCCCGCGAGCACCCGCTCCTCCACGGAGCGGAACGACTCCCCGCTGCCACCGGGCGCGACGTCGAGGGACCCGAGCCACTTGTCGAGGTCGGCCTGGTGCTTCTCGGCGACCTCGACGAAGGTCATTCCGTCCCAGGCCCCGAACTCCATCTCGGCGAAACCGGGCTCCTCCTGGAGCGGATGACCGAGTGCCTCGGCGAGGATCTCCGCGGACTCGCGGGTGCGGCGTACGGGCGAGGTGACTACCGCGTCGACCCTTTCGGCCAGCGGCGAGAGCCACGCGGCGACCGAGCGGATCTGGTCGCGCCCCTCGTCGCTGAGGCCGGGGTTGGCGCTGGCGAGACCGCCGGAGAACCGCTTCTCGGTGGTGTGGGCGGTGACGCCGTGCCGGACCAGTACCAGGGTCGTGGGCGGGCCCGCGGACGGTGACCAGCCCCGCTGGCGTGTCTCGCCCTGCGGTCGCTCCGAGGGGCTCTCGATCTCCTCGATGAGGGACTCGGGCTCGGCACCCCCCACGGTCACGCCGTCCCGCTTGCCGTCCAGGGCCTCGTTGGCCAGCCGGTCGGCGTGCTTGTTCTGCTCGCGCGGCACCCAGGTGTACGTCGTCCCGAACGGCGCCAGTCGGTTGGCCTCGAGCGCAAGCGGCTTCATGCTGGCGTGCTTGATCTTCCAGCGGCCGGACATCTGCTCGACCACGAGCTTGGAGTCCATCCGGACCTCGATGTCGGCGTCGGGGGCGAATGCCTCGGCCAGCTTGAGGCCGGCGATCAGCCCGGAGTACTCCGCGACGTTGTTGGAGGCGATCCCGATCGTGGAGCCGTCCTCGGCGATCACCTCGCCGGAGTCGGCGTCCTTGAGCACCGCTCCGTAGGCGGCGGGGCCGGGGTTGCCACGGGACCCGCCATCGGCCTCGATGACGACGTTCTTGTGCTGGCCCACCTAGAGACCGCTCTCCCCGGTGCGGACCAGGATCCGCTGGCACTCCTCGCACCGGATGACCTCGTCGCTGGGCGCCTGGCGGATCACGGCCAGCTCGGCGTTGTCGAGGGAGAGCCGGCAGCCACCGCACTGTCGGGCCCGGAGCGCGGCCGCGCCGACCCCGCCCTTGTTCTGGCGGAGCCGGTCGTAGAGGGCCAACAGCTCGGCGGGGATGTCGGCCGCTGCCGGATCCCGCTCGGACTGGACCTTGGTCAGCTCCTCCTCGATCTCGAGCACCTGCTGGTCGCGGGCCTCACCCAGCGCCACCAGCCGCTCGTCGGCCGCGTGGAGCTGCTCGAGCAGCGAGTCGAGTGCCCGCTGGGCCTCCTCGAGCCGCTCCATCACCTCGAGCTCCTCGTCCTCCAGCGACGTGATGCGGCGCTCGAGGGACACCAGCTCGTGCTGCATCCGCTCGAGGTCCTTCGGGTTGTTGACCAGGCCCCGATCCATCCGGTCGCGGTCCCGGGTGCGGCGGGCCTTGACCTGCTCGACGTCGCTGTCGATCTTCTTCTGCTCGACCGTCAGGTCGTCGACGACGATCCGGGCGTCACGGCTCTGGCCCTCCAGCTCGGCGCGGGTCTTGCTCAGGGTCGCGATCTCGGCGAGCTCCGGCAGGTTCGTCCGGCGGTGCCGGAGCTGGTCGGCTCGGGAGTCGAGCTCCTGGACGTCGAGCAGCTTCAGTTGGACGAACGGGTCGGCTTTCAGCGTCGGCTCCTTCTAGATGCGGAACTTCCAGGGGTCGGTGCGGATCGTGCTCACCCGGGTGTCCACCGTATCCCCCAGGGACTCCACCAGCTTCGCCTGCACCACCGGGAGCCAGGTCCACTCGGCGGCCCAGTGAGCCACGTCCACCAGCGCCGGCCCGTCGTGCTCGCGGAACTCGCTCGCGGGGTGGTGGCGCAGGTCGCTGGTCACGTAGACGTCGGCGTCGGTGCCGCGCACCGTGTCCAGCAGGAAGTCACCCGCTCCCCCGCACACCGCGACCCGGCGGATGGCGCGGTCGGGGTGACCGGCGACCCGCACGCCGTGGGCGGTCTCGGGAAGGGCGTGGGCCACGTGCTCGGCGAAGTGCTGGAGCGTGGTCTGGCGCATGGAACCGATCCGACCGACCCCCGCCTCGGCGACACCGGGATCGGCGAGCTCGAGGACGTCGTACGCCGGCTCCTCGTAGGGGTGGGCGGCCAGCATGGCTCGCACCACGGGCGTACGACGACTGCGCGGCAACACCGACTCGATCCGCACCTCGTCGACCACCTCGACGTTGCCGACCGATCCGATCGCGGGGTCAGCCCCCTCGAGCGGCCGGAACCGGCCCTCGCCTGCGGCGGAGAACGTGCACCGGTCGTAGTCGCCGATCGCACCGGCTCCCGCCGCGGCGATGGCGTCGCGGACGTGGTCGGCCTTCTCCGCCGGCACGAACACCACGAGCTTGTCCATGGCCGGGCCGGACGCGCCGGTGAGCGGCGCCAGGTCGGTGAGTCCCAGTGCCCGGCCGATGGCCTCGGACACTCCGTCGACGGCCCGGTCGGCATTGGTGTGGGCGGTCAGAAGGGCGCAGCCTGCGGCGGCCAGCGTGCTGATCGTCCGACCCTTCGGCGTGGTGGCGGCGATGCCGTGCACCGGCTTGAGGAACAGGGGGTGGTGCACGACCAGCAGGTCGGCACCCCACGCGGCCGCCTCGTCGGCCACCTCGGGGGCGGGGTCGACCGCGAACAGGATCTTCCCGACGGCCGCCGCCGGGTCACCCGCCACCAGGCCCACGGCGTCCCACGAGTCGGCCGTATCGGGCGGGTACCACCCGTGCAGCAGGTCGACGATCTCGCGCAGCGTCGGCATGGAGGTCACGGTAACGCTGTGGTGTGGTGGCCACCCGACCGGTGTATCGGTCAGGTAGCCACCACTACGCGGCGTTAACCGCGGGTCGAGGGCGGCGCCGGGCTCAGTTGACCTGGCGGTCCCGCCCCTCCCAGTACGGCTTCCGCAGCTTGAACTTCTGCAGCTTGCCGGTCGCGGTCCGGGCCAGCTCGTCGCGGAACTCCACCGAGGTGGGGGCCTTGAAGCCGGCCGCCTTGTCCTTGCACCAGCGGATCAGCTCCTCCTCGGTCGCCGACTCCCCCTCGGCCAGCACCACGAGCGCCTTGATCGTCTCGCCCCACTTCTCGTCCGGGACGCCGATCACCGCCACCTCCGCGACGGCAGGATGGGAGAACAGCACGTCCTCCACCTCGATCGACGAGACGTTCTCGCCGCCGGTGATGATCACGTCCTTCTTCCGATCCTTGATGGTGAGGTAGCCGTCGTCGCCGATCTCGCCGCCGTCGCCGGTGTGGAACCACCCACCGGCCAGCGCCTTCTCGGACTCCTCCGGCTGGTCCCAGTAGCCCTCGAGCACGACGTTGGACCGGGCCAGCACCTCGCCTTCGTCATCGACGGAGAGCCGGACACCCAGGGCAGGCATTCCTGCCCGCCCGAGGTGCTCGGCCCGCTCGCGCGCCGACAGGTCGTCCCACTCCGCGCGGGTCCGGTTGACGGTCAGCAGCGGCGAGGTCTCGGTGAGACCGTAGATCTGCACGAACTCCCATCCGAGCTCTTCCTCGACCCTGGCGATGGTCTTGGTCGGCGGCGGGGCGCCGGCGACGATGATCCGGGTCCGGTCCCGGCCGGGGATCTCGCCCTCCCAGTGCTGCGCGGCCTCCAATACGGCGGCGACGACTGCGGGGGCCGCGGCCATCGCCGTGACGCCGTACTTTTCGACCCGGCGCAGGATCTCGGCGCCGTCGATCTTGCGGATCACGACCTGGGGGACGCCCAGCCCGGTCATCGTGAACGGAAGCCCCCACCCGTTGGCGTGGAACATCGGCAGCGTGTGGAGGTAGACGTCGCGGTCGCTCACGCCGGCGTGCAGCCCGAACGTCACCGCATTGACCCAGATGTTGCGGTGGGTGATCTGCACACCTTTGGGCCGCGCGGTCGTGCCGGAGGTGTAGTTGATGCACGCGGTGGCGTTCTCGTCCGGCTCCCAGGGCTTCGGCTCGGTGCCCTCCGGCGCGAACAGGTTGTCGTCGTCGCCGAGGACGAAGCGGAACTCGGCCTTGATGTCCGCCAACGCGTCGTCGAGCTCGGGATCGACCAGCAGCACCCTGGCCCCGGAGTGCTCGACGATGTAGGCCACCTCGTCGGGCCTCAGCCGGAAGTTGACCGGCACCAGCACCCGCCCGGACCCGGCCACCCCGAAAAACGACGTGAGCAGCCGGGCGCTGTTGTGGCTGACCACCGCGACCCGGTCGCCGACGCCGATGCCGAGCTCGTCGAGCTTCGCGGCCTGCCGTCTGGCCAGCTCCCCGATCTGGGTGTAGCTGAGCTCACCCAGGGACGGGGCCGGCTGGTCCGGCTCGTCGATGACTCCGGTGCGCTCGCCGTAGACCTCGACGGCACGGTCGATGAAGTCGGAGATGCTGAACGGAACGATCATGCGTGCCTCCTCGTGACTCGTTCGCCACTGTAGTAACCACGGCCCCGGATGAGAGAGCTCTCATCAAACTCTCACCGCAATCCCACGCTGAGGAGGATCATGGGCTCATGGGTATTGCTGTGAAGGTCCTGATCGGCCTCGTCCTGCTGCTCCCGATGACGGCGTACGTCGTGGGGTCGCTCGTCGCGGCCGCCGACCCGCCGCGGCAGCACGACCCGATCATCGTCCAGGAGCAGACCAACACCCCGAACAAGCCAGACCCGTCCCCCTCGGAGAAGCCCACGAAGAAGGCGGGTCACGACAAGAAGGACGACCACGGCGGCGGCAAGGGGACTGGGAACGACGACGGCACCCCGCCCACGGTCATCCCGCCCTCGCCCAGCGACCTGTTCGACGACCACGGCGGTCTCGACAACAGCGGCAAGGGCAGCGGCGGCGGCGGTGACGACAGCAGCGGCAAGGGGAGCGGCGACGACTGAGCCCACGACCCCCCAGGACGCCCGACCTCACCGGTCGGGCGTCTCTGTGCGTACCCGGATCACGGTCGTCGTCGCCCTGCTGGTTGCCCTCGCACTCACCGGCGCCGGCCTGGTCATCTACTTCTTGGGTTCCGCCGGGATCCAGCGCGATGCGCAGACGAGGGCCGACCAGGAGATCGAGGCGTTCCGTGCCCTCGAAGAGAAGGGCCCTGAGCCCGGCCGTGGCGACAGCTTCACCTCGGTCGACCAGTTGTTGGCGGTGTTCCTCGCGGGCACCGTCCCAAACCATGACGAGCTCATCGTGGGGTGGGTCAACGGTGAGGCGCACTCCAGGTCCGCTTCCGACAACGGCCGGTTGGCAGAGGACCCGGCCTTCGCGAGTCTCGTCAATCAGAATCTCGAGAACGGCGGCACCCTCCGCACCGACTCCGCGTTCGGTGACTTGCTGGTCACGATCCAGCCGGTGCAGGGGAGAGTCTCCTCCGGCGCGCTCGTCATCGTCACGTTCCTCGACGACGCCCAGGGCGACCTCAACCGGCTGATCCGTACCTACGCGATCACCGCCCTGCTCTCCCTGATCGTGATCACCGGCCTCGCGGCCTGGCAGGCCGGCCGCCTGCTGGCGCCGCTCGGACGCCTCTCGGACACCGCCGAGGAGATCAGCGCCACCGACCTCTCCCGGCGGCTCCCGGAGACGGGGAACGACGACATCACCGCCCTGACCCGCACCGTGAACGGCATGCTGGTTCGGCTCGAGGACGCGTTCGTCGGGCAGCGCCAGTTCCTCGACGACGCCGGTCATGAGCTGCGCACCCCGTTGACGGTGCTCCGCGGTCACCTCGAGCTGCTCGACCAGGGGGACCCCGCCGACGTCGCCGAGACCCGGGCGCTGCTGCTCGACGAGCTGGACCGGATGTCCCGATTGGTGGGCGACCTGATGTTGCTCGCCAAGACCGGGCGGCCCGACTTCCTCGACGTCCGGCCCGTCAGCCTGGAGCGCCTGACCCACACCGCCTTCGCCAAGGCGCGGGGCTTGGGGGACCGGACCTGGGTCCTCGACGGGACCGGCGACGCCATCCTGCCGATGGACGAGCAGCGGATCACCCAAGCGGTGCTGGCGCTCGCGGACAACGCCGTCAAGCACACCGGACCGGGTGACGAGGTGGCGATAGGTTCAAGTCGTGACGACGGCCTGGTCCGGATCTGGGTCCGCGACACCGGACCCGGAGTGCCCCCGGAGGACCACGAGCGGATCTTCGAACGGTTCGCCCGCAGCGAGGTCGGAGAGGGTGACGAAGGATTCGGGCTCGGTCTCTCGATCGTCAGCGCCATCGTCGAGGCCCACGCCGGGACGATCAAGGTCGAGGACGCCGTACCGACGGGGGCATGCTTCGTGATCGCCCTCAGGATCGAGCCCGACCAGCCGACCACCACCGCGGAGGGTGCATGGCCAGCATCCTGATCATCGAGGACGAGGCCCGGATCGCGTCCTTCGTGGCCAAGGGGCTCCGGGCGGAGGGCCACCAGACCACGATCGCCACCGACGGCGAGGAGGGGCTCGACCACGCCCTGAGCGGCACCTTCGACCTCGTGGTGCTCGACATCGGGCTGCCCCGGCTCGACGGCTTCGAGCTCCTGGAGGCACTTCGCGCCCAGGGGTCCCGCATCCCGGTCATCGTGCTGACGGCCCGTGACTCCGTGACCGACACGGTCTCGGCGCTGGAAGGCGGAGCCGACGACTACATGCCCAAGCCGTTCCGGTTCGCCGAGCTGCTGGCCCGGGTGCGGCTGAGGCTGCGGCAGGCGAGCGACCAGCCGACGGCGCGCGAGGACGTGCTCGAGTCCGGCACGGTCCGGCTCGACCTGCGGACGCGCCGGGTCACCGTGGACGATCGCGAGGTCGAGCTCTCGGCCCGGGAGTTCGCACTGGCCGAGATGTTCGTCCTGAACGCGGGACAGGTGCTCTCGCGCGAACAGCTCCTCGACCAGGTCTGGGGTTACGACTTCGATCCCGGGTCCAACGTGGTCGACGTGTACGTCGGCTACCTGCGCCGCAAGTTCGGGGCCGGCAAGATCCTGACCGTTCGCGGCATGGGATACCGCTTCACCACCTGACCGCCCCCGTCCGGGTCAGGCCTGCTGCTGCTCGATCAGCGCTGCCACACGCTCGACGTCCTCCTGGGCCAACCAGGTCTCCTCCAGCGCGGTTCCGCCTGACCTCTGGATCGCGTCACGCAGCGGGATCGCCCAGAGATGCTCGATCAACGCGACCGCCGCGGTGCCACCCTCAGGGATGGCGTCGGCCAGTGACCACCCGGAGGCATCCGGCGGCTCGGTCGCAGCCACCGCGCCCTGGTCGGCACCGCCGAGGATCTCGGCCGCCAGCCTGCCCAGCCCCTGGGATGGCGACGTGGGCATGGGCAGCATCTCGAACGTGCCGTCGTCGGCTCGCTCGACCAGCAGGACGTCGAGCAGCCGCACCGTCCCGGCCTGGCCCAGCCGGTCGAGCTCCGCCATGACCTCGCCCGAGAGCGCCGGCCGCTCGAAGCCGACGACCACCACCTGGACCGGGCCCGTCATCGGCGGACCCGCGCCCTCAGCTCGCCGTACTCCTCGGCGGTGAGCACGCCCGACTCGCGCAGCCGGCGCAGGGCCTCCTCGGTGTCGCGGCTGTCCGGTCGCGGTCTGGGAGGCGGGCCGGAGGGATGCGATGCCGCCCAGGCCTGCGCGGGAGTGAACCGGCCACCGTAGTAGGGCACGCTCCCGGTCATTCCGGAACGTCGCAGCTGACGCGGAACCAGCAGCATCGGAGCCTCCTCGACGGGCTGAGGTGACTCATCGTGGCTGGCGCCGCGGCCATCCGGGTCACCCGCGCCGGGTGATGGTCACGAGCGGCTCGCTCTCAGCCCCGGACCTTGAAGGTGAGCTTGCCGACGGGCTGGCGGGCCAGCACCGGCTCCAGCGCGGTGGCGATCTCGTGCGGGAGGGGCCGGTCGGCCGGGTCGGCCTCGAGCGCGCCGTACAACACCTTGGCGACCTCGCCGGGGACCCGGTCAGGCAGTGCGTACGGCGGCTCGAGGAGCTGGGGGAAGCGGACCGTCGGGTCGTCGGACTTCGGATCCCCGTCGTCGAAGGGCCGGTAACCGGCGACGGCCTCGAACAGGGTCGCGCCCAGGCCCCACACGTCGCTCGCGACGCCGGGCCGCCCGACCCGCTGCGGCGCGGCCTGCTCCGGGCTCATGTAGAGGTCGGTGCCGATGTAGCGCGTCAGCTCGGCGGCCTTCGTGACGGGCCGCGCGACGGAGAGGTCGATCAGCCGGGCGGGGGCACCCATGATGATGTTGCTGGGCTTGATGTCGAGGTGCACGTACCCGATGTGTCGGAGGTAGTGCAGCGCCGAGGCGAGATCGATCGCGAGCGGCAGGTACTGCTGTTCCTGCAGCGGCCCGTGCCGCCGGATCAGGGAGGACAGCCGGGGGCCGTCGATGTGCTCGAGGACGACGTGGGGGCGCTCGCCCTGAAGCTCGTGGCGCAGGCAGCGGACCATCACCGGGTGGTTGATCGCGGTGAGTGCGGCCACCTCGTGGCGCAACCCGCGTAGGCTCGACTCGTCCTCTACGCCACTCGGCCGGATCACCTTCACCACCACTGGGGAGAAGGTGATCTCGTCGAACGCGAGGTAGGCCTCGTAGGAGGAGCCCCCGCCCAGGAACCGCATCGCGGTCAGGTCGCGGGTGATCTGGTCACCCTCGGCGAAGTTCCAGCTGTCGGGCCTGCTGGTCATGGTCGACCTCCCTGGTCCGCCGGTGCGCCCGGCTGTGCGGTGGTGGGCGAGGGGCCGGGCTGACCCGCCGCGAACCGTTCGACCTGCTTGGGGGACGGTCAAGGTCCGAACGGTGGGTGGATCAGCCCGGCGAACTCGCGGGTGGGCGTCAGCCCCGGCCGGAGTTTCCGCCGCCGGAGTCGTCGCCGGCCTCGCCGCCGCCACCGTGGTCGTCGCCGGCCTCGACCTCGCCGCCGCCGCCGTTGTCGTCGCCGAACTCAGCACCGCCGCCGTTGTCGTCGCCGAACTCAGCGCCGCCGCCAGGGCCGGAGTTGTCGACACCCTGGTGGCCGGAGCGAGCGCTCGGACCGGAGTTGTTGTGGTCGGCGTTGCCGGGGCCGGAGTTGGCCGATCCGCCGTGGCCAGTGCCGGTGCCGGTTCCGGTGTTGGTGCCCGCGGTGTTGTCCGCGTTGGTGCCGGCCGTGTTGTCGGCGTTGGTGCCGGCCGTGATCCGTTGGCCGAAGACGTCGTCGGCCTCGTCGTTGTCGTTGTCATCGCCGGCCGCCAGTACCACGGCCGGGGTGTCGTCATCCCGCTTGACGACCGCCTTCTCGGCGATGTTGTCTCCCACCATTGGGACCACGAACAGCGCCGTGGTCACCATCCCCGCGAGGCTCAGCGTTCCGATCTGCAGGACGTTGGTGTTCATTGTTTCTCCTCACGAAGGGGCTTCCTGAGGAGAGACATTGTCAGCGGTGGGTGAGGACCCGATGAGTCCTCGATGAGAGTGCTCTTATGCGGGGTCCATCAATCGCCGCGGCGCCTGGCCGGACCACCCTCCCGGAGCCGCGGAGCCAACGAGTCGAGGTCGATCTCGAGGTCACTCACGGGCAGGCCGTAGTGGCGCCGGAAGCCCTCCGTGGCCTCCTCGAGCCGCTCCAGAGCCAGGGCCAGGGCATGGCGCTGGGCGTCGCTGAGCTCGCCGCTCTCGTCACGAGCGACCTGCTTCTCCATCAGCTGCCCCGACAGGTCGACCACAGTGAGGACCAGTCGGAACAGGTCTCGCTCCGCCGCCTCCGGCTCGGCTGCCAGTCCCGGGATCGCCTCCGGCCGCTCTTCGTTCACGTGACACTCTTTCCTGCCCAAGGCACCCGAGAGGGGTGCTCCAAAATCTGGTTGTAAAACTCAACCATTGGTTGTACCCGATTGCCCAAACGGCGGCCCACCTGTCTGGACCGGCGCGAGGTGCACAGGAGCGTTCACGGCTGCGGCTCTAGGTCGATCCGCACCGACAACAGATCAGTACCCAGCGAGCGTACGGCCACGTCGTTGAGACGGCGTCCCATCCCGTGACGACCCAGGATCCGCTGCCGTTCGCGGGTGTCGTCGTCTGGCATCGGCACCGCCGTGCCCGCCCGCCAGCGACCTCGCACCAGCACCCGCACCCTGGGGTTGGTCTCGATGTTGCGGACGTAGTCGGCGCGGCGGCCGTGCTCGGCCACGATCCAGAACGTGTCGCCATCCAGTCCGTCGCCGACCGGCGTACGCCGCGGCAGTCCACTGGTGCGACCGGTGGTCTCGAGCAGCGCGTAGCCGGGAATCCGCCAGCCCCGGACCAGGACCCCGCGGACCATCGGATTCATCAGTCGACGCTGGGTGAAGCGCACGACGTGGAACTTGTCCAGTGTCACCGGGGCTCCCGGGATCAGCGACGCCAGGCGGCGAGCCGCGACGAGGTGGGGTCGGGGTCGGGCGACTCGGTCTGGGCCCAGACCCGCCGCCACTGTGCGACCTGCGGGCCGGACGGGTCGGGCGTCTCGCCGGAGGCCGCTCGCCGGCGGGCCTCCCACCAGGTCGACCGGTCTTCGTCCAGCAGCGAGGCCACGGCGTCCCTGACCCGCGGCGCGAAGTCGCGCGCCGACTCCCCCCGCGCCGGACGCAGGGGCTCTCCGAACCGCACCGTCAGCTGTCGTCGGCCCCGGCTCGGCCAGCCCTGCCCGCGCGGCATCGCGGCGAACGTGCCGCGATGGGCGATGGGAACGACGGGAACGTCGTACTCACAGGCGAGGAAGGCGGCGCCCATCCGGAACCGGCCGACCCAGCCGTCCTTCGACCGCGTGCCCTCGGGGAAGATCACCAGGCTCCAGCCGTCGGCCAGGACCTCGCCGGGCGTGGCCGACATCGAGCCG
>DASSJR010000140.1:0-4593 GCA_035691135.1 Nocardioides sp.
CTCTACAGCGCCAAGCGGGCTCGGCAGATCAACGCCTACTACTCGCAGCTCGGCGAGGGCCTGCTGGAGTACGTCGGCCCGCTGGTCGACACCCACGTCCAGGAGAAGCCGCTCTCCATCGCCCTGCGCGAGATCAACGACGACCTGCTGACCTGCGAGGACGTCGACCCGGCCGAGCTGGCCGCCGAGGAGGAGGCGGCCCGCGCCGCAGCCCTCGAGTCGTCCTTCACCGGCAACACCGGCAACACCGGCGAGACCGCCGGCGAGTGATCCGGGCGGTCCCGTGACCATCGACGCACGGCCCCGGGTCGTCATCGGGGTGGGTGGCGGGATCGCGGCCTACAAGGCCTGCGAGCTGGTACGCCGGTTCACCGAATCGGGTCACGACGTCACCGTCGTACCCACCGCGGCGGCGCTGGAGTTCGTCGGCGCGGCCACCTGGGCCGCCCTCTCGGGCAAGCCGGTCGCCGCCGACGTGTGGCGCGACGTCCACGAGGTGCCTCACGTGCGGATCGGCCAGGGGGCTGACCTCGTCGTCGTCGCCCCGGCGACGGCGGACCTGATGGCACGCGCGGCCCACGGGCTGGCCGACGACCTGCTGACCAACACCCTGCTGACCGCCCGGTGCCCCGTGGTCTTCGCGCCCGCCATGCACACCGAGATGTGGGAGCACGCCGCCACCCGGGCCAACGTCGCCACCCTTCGCTCCCGGGGGGCCGTGGTGGTGGAGCCCGCGGAGGGCCGGCTCACCGGCGCCGACTCCGGCAAGGGACGGCTGCCGGAGCCCGACGAGCTGTTCCAGGTAGCGACCGACATCCTCGCCCGGGGGAACCGGGGCCTCGACCTGGCCGGACGACACGTCGTGGTGTCCGCGGGAGGAACACGCGAGTACCTCGACCCGGTCCGGTTCCTCGGCAACCGCTCGTCCGGCCGGCAGGGCTATGCCCTGGCCCGGGCCGCGGTCTCACGTGGGGCCGAGGTCACGCTGGTCAGCGCCAACGTCAGCCTCGCCGACCCGGCCGGTGTCAAGGTGGTCCGGGTCGAGACCACCAGCGAGCTGCGCGACGCGGTGGTGTCGTCCGCGGCCTCGGCCGACGCGGTCGTGATGGCCGCCGCCCCGGCCGACTACCGCCCGACCACGGTCAGCGACCGCAAGATCAAGAAGGCCACCGACGGCTCCGCGCCCGGCCTGGAGCTCACCCAGAACCCCGACATCCTGCGCGAGATCTCCACCCAGCGGACCCGGCCCGAGTCCGTCGTGGTCGGTTTCGCCGCCGAGACCGGCGACGACACCGGCTCGGTGCTCGACCTGGCCCGCGACAAGCTCGCCCGCAAGGGTTGTGACCTCCTGGTCGTCAACGACGTGAGCGGCGGGGCCGTGTTCGGCAGCGCCGACAACCAGGCGGTGATCCTGTCCGCCGACGGCGATGCGGTCGACGTACCCCTCGGTTCGAAGGCCGCGCTCGCCCACGTGATCTGGGACCAGGTGGCGCGTCGATTCGACGGCTGAGACCCCGATCCCACATGCTGGGCGCTGGGTATTGTTGCCCCACCACTTCCACCACTCAACAAACGGGAGCGAGTCAGCCGTGGCAGGACGCCTCTTCACGTCGGAGTCGGTGACCGAGGGTCACCCCGACAAGATTGCCGACCGGATCAGCGACACCGTGCTCGATTTCCTCATGGAGCACGACGAGGACCAGGGCAACCTGCGCACCGCCGTCGAGACACTGCTGACCACCGGGCTCGTCGTGGTGGCCGGAGAGGTCCGCACCAACGCCTACGCCCCGGTGGCCGAGCTGGTGCGCAAGACGATCCTCGACATCGGTTACGACTCCTCTGACAAGGGCTTCGACGGCAAGAGCTGCGGAGTCCAGGTGGCGATCGGCGGTCAGTCGCTCGACATCGCCGCGGGCGTCGACCAGGGCCACGAGTCGCGGGTCGGCACCTCCGACGACGAGCTCGACCGACGGGGTGCCGGCGACCAGGGGCTGATGTTCGGCTACGCCTGCGACGACACACCCGAGCTGATGCCCCTGCCGATCATGATCGCCCAGCGGCTGGCCCAGCAGCTGACCGAGGTCCGCAAGGACGGCACCCTCGACTACCTGCGTCCCGACGGCAAGACCCAGGTCACCATCGAGTACGACGCCGAGGACCGCCCGGTGCGCATCGACACGGTCGTGCTGTCCACCCAGCACGCCGGCGAGATCGAGCACGCGACCCTCGAGTCGGACATCAAGAAGCACGTCATCGACGAGGTGCTGCAGAGCTTCGACATCCCCTCCGACGGATACCGCCTGCTGGTCAACCCGACCGGGACCTTCGTGGTCGGCGGTCCGATGGGCGACGCCGGCCTGACCGGGCGCAAGATCATCGTCGACACCTACGGCGGCATGGCCCGCCACGGCGGCGGCGCCTTCTCCGGCAAGGACCCCTCCAAGGTCGACCGTTCCGCCGCCTACGCGATGCGCTGGGTCGCCAAGAACGTCGTTGCGGCCGGCCTGGCCCGTCGTTGCGAGGCCCAGGTGGCCTACGCGATCGGCAAGGCCTCTCCGGTCGGCGTCTTCATCCAGACCTTCGGCACCGGCGTGGTCCCCGACGAGGAGATCCAGCAGGCGGTGCTCGAGGTCTTCGACCTGCGCCCGGCCGCCATCATCCGCGACCTCGACCTGCTGCGCCCGATCTACGCGATGACCTCGGCCTACGGCCACTTCGGCCGCGAGATTCCCGAGTTCACGTGGGAGCGCACCGACCGGACCGAGGAGCTCAAGGCCGCCGTCGGCCGCTGAGCAGGGGTCGGGGATCCCCCGGCTGGCCGGGGGAACCTGAACATGTAGGGGCGAGCAAGCCCCGACAAGTTCACGAAACCCCCGACAAGTACGCCCCGGGGGCGGCCGCTGGTAGACATCAGGCCATGACCGACCCCGCCTCCGGAGAGCAGACCGAGCTGCTGCCCGGCATGCGCGCGACGGTCAAGGAGTCGCGGGCCAAGAGCTCGGCGCGCCGAAGGCTCCACGCGCGTGAGGTCGAGCCGGCCGCGACGGACCCTGTGGCCCGGGTCCTGGTCGATCTCCCGCTGGCCCACCTCGACCGGGCGTTCGACTACGCCGTCCCCGCGGCGATGGCCTCCGACGCCGTCCCCGGCTGCCGGGTCAAGATCAGGTTCGCCGGCCAGGACGTCGACGGCTTCCTCCTCGAACGCGTCGAGGAGACCGATCACCCTGGTCGGCTCCAGCCACTTCGACGGGTGGTCAGCGCAGAACCGGTGCTGAGCCCGGCCATCGCCGACCTGAGCGCCCGGCTCGCCGAGCGCTACGCCGGCACCCGCTCCGACGTGCTGCGGCTCGCGGTCCCGCCGCGCCACGCCACCACCGAGAAGGCGCCGTCGGATCCCTCGCCGCAGCCGGCCATCGACCTCGAGGCCGGCCGGCGGGCGTGGGCGGGCCACGAACCGGCCGCAGCATTCCTCGACCACCTCGCACGCGGCGGCACCCCCCGGGCCGTGTGGTCGGCGGCGCCCGGCACCGACTGGCCGGCGCTGCTCGCCCACGCCGTCGCGGCGACGTACTCCTCCGGGCGCGGAGCGCTCGTCTGCGTCCCCGACCGGCGCGACGTCGAGCGGGTGAGCGCTGCGCTGTCCGCGGTCCTCGGCGAGGGACACCATGTCGAGCTGACCGCCGACAGTGGCCCCGCGGCCCGCTACCGCGATTTCCTGGCTGTGCTGCGCGGCTCGCGCCGGATCGTCGTCGGCACCCGCGCCGCGAGCTTCGCACCGGTCCGCGACCTCGGCCTGGTCGCGATCTGGGACGACGGCGACGACCTCCACGCCGAGCCCCGCGCGCCCTACCCCCACACCCGCGAGACCCTGCTGCTGCGCGCGGAGGCCGAGGGTACGGCGGCGCTGGTCGGCGGTGTGGCCCGCACCGTCGAGGCGGAGTACCTCCTCCGCACCGGCTGGGCCCGCGAGCTCGCCCCGCCGAGGACCCTCCTGCGCGAACGCGTCCGGGTCAGCGTCGCCGGCGCGAGCGACCACGAGCTCCGCCGAGACCCCCACACCCGCGCAGCACGCATCCCCACCTCGGTCCACGACGCGATCCGGTCCGGTCTCGCGAGTGGGCCGGTGCTCGTCCAGACACCGCGCAGCGGCTACGCCTCGACGCTCGCCTGCGAACGATGCCGCACCCCGGCCCGCTGCACCCGGTGCTCCGGGCCACTGCTGATCGGCGCGCAGACCAGCCCGCCGAGCTGCCGCTGGTGCGGGGAGGCCGACGTGGACTGGTCCTGCCCTGCCTGTGGCCACCGTGGGCTGCGCGCCCCGGTCCTCGGCGACGCCCGCACCGCAGAGGAGCTGGGCCGGGCGTTTCCCGGGGCCACGGTGCGTACCTCGAGCGGCGACCGGATCCTCGCCTCCGTCGGTGACCGACCTGCGATCGTGGTCGCCACCCCCGGCGCCGAGCCGGTGGCCGACGGCGGTTATGCCACGGTCGTGCTCCTCGACACCTGGCTGCCGCTGGCCCGCGCCGACCTTCGTGCGGCGGAGGAGGCCGTGCGCCGCTGGGCCAACGCCGGCGCGCTGGCCGCCCCGGGCGG
>DASSJR010000141.1:0-4502 GCA_035691135.1 Nocardioides sp.
GTGATGGCGGCGGCGATGATCGCCAGGTCGAGCGGGTCGCGCACCTCGTAGCACTTGCCGAAGGTGATGTCCTCCTGCCCGCACCACTGGTTGTTCTGCCAGATGTTGACGAAGGTGTAGGCGCCGAACACCATCACCGACGCCCCGGTGGCGAGCCCGTCCAGCCCATCGGTGAGGTTCACGGCGTTGCTGGTGCCGGCCACGATCAGCCAGATCAGGAAGATCACGATGACCGTCGGGAGGGTGAAGCTCTCGACGTCGCGGATGAACGAGATGTGGTGGGAGGCCGGGGTCTGGCCGCGGAAGTCCTCCAGCGCCGGGCTCAACGCGAGGAACCCGAACACCACGGCGATGATCGTCAGCCCGATCATCTTGGCCTTGCTGCGCAGCCCGAGGCTGCGCTGCTTGGCCACCTTGATGAAGTCGTCGAGGAACCCGACCAGCCCGGTGCCGACGAAGAGGAAGAGGAGCAGCAGCGCCGACGCCGAGGGCACGTCCTGCGTGATCAGCTTCGATCCGGCGTAGCCGATGAGGGTGGCCAGGATGATGACCACTCCGCCCATCGTGGGGGTGCCGCGCTTGGTGTGGTGGGTGGTCGGGCCGTCGTCGCGGATCTCCTGGCCGTAACCGTGCTCGGTCAGCAAGTTGATCGCGACGCGGGTGCCGAGCAGCGACACCAGCAGGGCAAATCCTCCTCCGATGAGGATGGCTAGCACGGTGTCGGTCTCCTCTCCTGCCGCCCGTCGTCGAGCAGGCCGTCGGCGACGTGCTCCAGGGCGGCGCCGCGCGAGGCCTTGACCAGCACCACGTCCGCGGCGGCGACATTCTCGCGCACGGCCGCCAGCGCTTCGTCGCGCCCCGCCGTGCGCAGTGCTCTCCCGGACCAGCCGGACACGGTGGCTGCCCCGTCGGCGATGCCGCCGGCGACCGGCCCGACCGTGACCAGGAGCTCGACGCCCGCCTCGGCGACCAGACGGCCCACGTCACGATGGGCCTCGTCCGCGGTCGCGCCGAGCTCCAGCATCTCGCCGAGCACCGCGACGGTACGACGCCGCCGTCGCTCGCCGATCGCGACCAGCGCGTCGATCGCCGCCGCCATCGAGGCGGGGTTGGCGTTGTAGGCGTCGTTGACCACGACGAGCCCGTCGGAGCGCTCGTGCACCTCCATCCGCCACCGTGACGCCGGCGCCGCCCCGCTGAGCCGTTCGGCCACCGCGTCGGCGGGCAGGGCGGCCGCGATGGCCAGCGCCGCTGCGGCGGTGGCGTTCGCGACCTGGTGGGCGCCGGACTGGGTGAGCCGCACCGGGTGCCACGCGCCGTCGTACCCGAGCTCGAAGGACGGACGACCCAGGTCGTCGAGCTCGACCCCGCGCCAGCTCACCTCGCCGCTCTCACCGAAGGTCAGCGTGCGGGCCGCCGTGCGCGAGGCCATGGCCGCGGTCAGCTCGTCGTCGGCGTTGAGCACGGCCACGCCCGTCTCGGGCAGGGACTCGACGATCTCGCCCTTGGCGACCGCGATCGCCTCCCTGCTCCCGAACTCGCTGAGGTGGGCGGTCCCGACGTTGATCACTGCGGCCACCTGCGGCGGCGCGACCTCGCAGAGGTAGCGGATGTGGCCGCGGCCCCGGGCCCCCATCTCCGCGACCAGATAGGTCGTGCGGGCGGTCGTCCCGAGCGCGGTGAGCGGGACACCGATCTCGTTGTTGAAGTTACCGACCGTGGCGACGGTCGGCCCGAAGCCCTCCAGGACGTGGGCGAGGTAGTCCTTGGTGCCGGTCTTGCCCTGCGAGCCGGTCAGGGCGAACACCCTCGGCCGAGTCTCGTCGACGACGTGCCGGGCCAGCCGGCCGAGCGCCATCACCGGGTCGTCGACCACGACGGTCGGAGCTCCGGTGGGCCGGGCGCCGAGAACGGCCACCGCACCTGCCGCGACCGCGGCCGCGGCGAACTCGTGACCGTCGACCTGTTCCCCCGCGACGGCCACGAACAGCCCGCCCTCGATGGGTGCGCGGCTGTCGATGAAGGCCGGACCGATCACGGTGAGCCTCGGGTCGCCGTCGACCGCGCCGCCAACCACCGAGGCGATCTCGGCCAGGGTCATCGGAATCATCGTCGGCGCAGCTCCTCGCGGACCACGTCGCGGTCGTCGAAGGGGTGTACGACGCCGTCGACCTCCTGACCGGTCTCGTGGCCCTTGCCGGCAACGAGCACGATGTCGTCCGGTTCGGCACGACCGACCGCCTCCCGGATCGCCAGCCGGCGATCGCCGACCTCGACGACCTCGGCACCGCCGCCCTTGGCACCGGAGAGCAACGCCTGCCGGATCGCGCCCGGGTCCTCGGTGCGCGGGTTGTCGTCGGTCACCACGAGGATGTCCGCGAGCCGCGCCGCGATCTCGCCCATAATCGGTCGCTTGCCCGGGTCCCGGTCGCCGCCGGCGCCGAGGACGACGATCACCCGGCCCCCGGTGAGTGGCCGCAGGGTGGCCAGGGCGGCCTCGACGGCGTCCGGCTTGTGGGCGTAGTCCACCACCACGAGGAAGTCCTGGCCCTCGTCGATGCGCTCGAGCCGCCCGGGCACTCCCCCGCCCGCGGCGATGCCGTCGGCGATCCTGCCCGGCTCGTAACCAACTTCTGCACAGGCGGCCACGGCGGCCAGGGCGTTGGCGACGTTGAAGTCACCGGGAAGGGCGACGCCGGCCGGCACCCCCTGCCCGTCCGGGCCCACGACGGTGAACTGCGAGCCGGTCGCCGACAGCTCGACGTCGACGGCCCGCCAGTCGGCGTCCCGGCCGGTCGCGGAGAAGGTGCGGACCGGGATCGTCGCCTGGTCGAGGAGCCGCCGGCCGTAGGAGTCGTCGACGTTGACCAGGCCGAGCCGCGCCCGCTCCGGGGTGAACAGCGTCGACTTTGCGGCGAAGTAGTCGTCCACGTCGGCGTGGAAGTCGAGGTGGTCGCGACCGAGGTTGGTGAACACCGCGACGTCGAACACCACCCCGTCGACCCGCCCCATCACCAGGGCGTGGCTCGACACCTCCATGGCGCACGCCTCCACGCCGCGCTCGCGCATCATCGCGAACAGCGCGTGCAGGTCGGGGGCCTCCGGCGTGGTGAGAGTGGTCTTGACGTCGTGGCCGGCGACGCGGGTACCGACGGTGCCGATCGCGGCGGAGGACACGCCGGTCTGCTGCAGTCCGCTCTCCGCGAGCCGGGTCGTCGTCGTCTTGCCCTGGGTGCCGGTCACGCCGATCATCCGGAGCGAGGTGGCCGGGTCGCCGTACACATGGGCCGCGAAGCGGCCGAGAATGGCGCGCGGGGCGTCGACCACCAGCACCGGGACGTGTGGCGCCCGGGCGGCTCCGGACTCGTCGGTGAGGATCGCGACCGCGCCGGAGTCGAGCGCTGCCGCGGCGTAGTCGATGCCGTGGGCGCGGGATCCCGGCAGGGCGGCATAGACGTCACCGGGTCGGATCCGTTGCGAGCTGAGCGAGACACCGGTGGCCTCCCCGGACAGGTCACCGCTGCTGCGGAACCCGTCGGCACGCTCCGCGAGCCAGGCCGCGAGATCCGCGAGGGAAGAGGCGACGGGGTGCCGGGGCCGGGTCGCCGCGGTGGCCTGATCGCTCAGCACCCGGCGAGGTTACCGCTGGGCAGGATCACCACTCGACCGGGAGCTTGGAGGGCTTGGTCATGGTGGGCGGCACCTGGTAGCGGCGAAGTGCGAAGCTCATGATCTTCGAGAACGCCGGGCCGGCCACGCTGCCTCCTCCCCCGCCGTTGCGGGGGTTCTGGACCACGACGTAGATCGTGAACTCGGGGTCGTCGGCCGGAGCGAACCCGGCGAAGGAGACCGTGAAGGTCCCGTCGTAGCAGCCGCACCCGACGCCCACCCGCTGCGCGGTTCCCGTCTTGCCCGCGACCCGGTAGCCCGGGACCGCCGCACCCGGCGCGATCGCCACGTCGGGATCGACGACCCGCTCCATCATCCGGGCGGTCTCGTGGGCTGCCCGGCTGCTGATCACCCGCCGGGTCCGGGTCGAGTCGGTGCCGACGGCCTTGCCGTCGTCGGTGGTGGCCCGGCCCATGATCAGGCTGGGATCCACGCGCACCCCGTCGTTGGCGACGGTGTTGATCGCCGCGGCCATCTGGACGGCGTTGACCGACACCGACTGGCCGAAGGCGATCCGGTCCTTGACCAGGTTGGTCCACTGGCTGGCCGCAGGAAGGATGCCCGGGGTCTCGCCGCGCACGCCGACGTCCGTGCGCTGCCCGAGTCCGAACCTCGCCAGGTACCTGCGCAGCTCGCCAGGGGCGAACCGGTCTGATGCCCGGACCGTGCCGATGTTGGAGGAGAGTGCCAGGACCCCGGCCAGGGTCAGCCGGATCCGGCCGTGCGTGAACCAGTCGCCGATGACGCGGCCGTCGCGCCGCAGCTCGGGCGGCACCACGATCCTGGTCCGCGGAGTCACCTCTCCGGAGTCGATGAGTGAGCTCAGGGTGAGG